>JAKFVJ010000207.1 GCA_021732245.1 Candidatus Obscuribacterales bacterium
AATGATAAAGTCCATGATGCTTGCCGGCGTAAACATCTTCCGCCTCAATTTCTCTCACGGCGAACATGCCGGTCACGAAGAGAATATAAAGCGAATAAGAAAAATCGCCAAAGAGCTTGGCTTAAACGTAGGCATTCTGCAAGATATTCAAGGTCCAAAAATTCGCATAGGCGAAGTTGTCGGTGGTGAAGTGCAACTTGTAACAGGTAGCACATTTAAACTGCAGACAAGCCCAGTTGTTGCAACCGACAACCTTGCGAGCGTCAGCTACGAAAGGCTACTCGACGACATTAAGCCAGGCGCAGTTGTTTTAATCGACGATGGACGCATGGAACTCGTCGTTGAGGAAGTCACCAAAGACGCTCTCGTCACGAAAGTAAAAGTTGGCGGTCCACTAAAACCACGCAAGGGCGTCAATTTTCCCGGTTCACTCCTAAGTATCTCCGTGCTGACTGAAAAAGATAAGGCTGATCTTTCCTTTGGTGCTAAACACGAAATAGATTGGGTAGCCGCTTCCTTTGTGCAAACAGCTAATGATGTAACAGAAGTAAAAGCCTACCTAAAAGAAGCCGGCAGCCAAACTCCCGTAATTGCCAAGATCGAAAGGCGCGAAGCAGTCAACTCCCTGCAAGAGATATTAGCCGTTGCCGATGGCGTTATGGTCGCTCGCGGTGACCTGGGTGTTGAATGTCCCTCAGAAGACGTACCGCTAATCCAAAAGCAAATCATTCGCCAGGCCAACATCGCCGGCCGCCCAGTCATAACTGCAACCCAAATGCTTGATTCCATGGTCAGCGCACCACGCCCAACTCGTGCGGAAGCATCAGATGTTGCCAACGCCATTTTCGACGGCACTGACGCCGTCATGCTTTCGAATGAATCAGCTTCCGGACAATATCCACTTGAAGCAGTCGAAACAATGATACGCATCATTGAGAAGGTAGAAACATCAGAACAATTGCCGGCTCACCGCGACATTGATGGCTCAAGACAAATACTTGAATCAATAACTGTTGCCGCCACGCATTTGGCTTCTGAACTCAATGCCGCAGCAATAATCGTCCCTTCGTATAGCGGCAGCACAGCTCGACTAATAAGCAAATTCCGCCCACGCTCACCAATCATTGCCACAGCTTCACGCGCTTCCATCTGCCGACAGATGGCTCTTCTCTGGGGCGTCTATCCATTGCATATCAAGTCAGCAACCGATGACGAAAACATGCCGCGGTCGGCAATCCCAACAGCAATTGCCGCCAACCTAATAGCTTCCGGCGACTTGATTGTCATCATGGACGCTGTAGCCGGCGTAAGCGGCCGCGCCCGTGGTGTACGCGTTGAAATAGCTAACGGAAAAGACTAGAAATAAGGAGAACCTCATGCCGGAAGCAAAGAAAAGCAAAATCTTCTGTCCCTGCTGCCCGAAATGGGAAATCAAACGTCCCGAACAATGTTCGAACACACTTCTCCATAAGCGCAAAAAACTGTACTTCTGCACCAAGCGCTGTAAAGAACGTTTTGAGAAAGATCCAGAAAAATTCGTCTAGACCTTACCCATATATTTGCGATCGGTTGCAACCAGATAAAGCCACGCAGCAAAGTCACGACGTGAGACACTTGTATTGTCTGCCTTCTTTGTGTCCTTCTTCACGCTTCTGTGTCTGCCAATTGCAGCTAAATCACTCCAAACAAGCGACTCATTATCATTATCCTTCATGATGCGATCAAGGATTTCATTCTTACCTTGGAGCACAAGGACACATGCTAAGGCCGATCGAGCATCACTGCGACTAATTGACTGCTCTGGATCAAAAAGCAGATTATCTTTAGCTGACGGCAAAGCACCTATTGCAGATAAAAATTGAATCGCGGCAAAGTCTGGATCATTTGTAGCGATGTCTTTGTACCAGTAAATTGGGATTCTTTGTTCCACCAACAACTTTTGTATTTGTCTTAAATGCTTCAACTGAGTAAGTGTCTTGTCTGTGCGAATACCATTTTTGGCGCAGTAGGCAGCGATAATTCCTGCAGCTTCGCCAATGCCCCACTCAACAGGATGCAGTCTGTAAGCGCCATTGCTTACATGCGTTGTACCAATATTTTTAGCAGCGGGAATTATATTGGATGTGCGCTTAGTGATAAGCGAGCCCAAAGGAATTTGGAATGGTCGAGCAAATTGTCCTGCTCCAGGCACTTCCTGGTGACCGTGAATATCAATCGGGTAAAGCCCAATTCCTACAGAATCATGGAAAAGCTTGGCGCGCGCTGTCTTATTAGTCGCGCTAGCAATATCTTGCTCAGTTACCGTTGTGTGGGCAACTATTCTTCGCCCCTCACGAATGTATGGATACTTGGACAGTCCATCTTCTGTTGCCATAACGTCTTTGCGTAACTGCATTTCGGGATAACCTTTGCCACCATCATCGCGCGGCGCTTCGGTTTGCAACCAGTATAAGAACCCTAAGCTCAGTTGTTTAGCTTCTGCAAGTCTTTCCGCCATTGTTGCTGCCGGCTTATCTATGATATTTTTGCCGCGCAAATCATTGCTCGACCAATTGATCATTGCAATGTCTTTACCGAAGGAGCCGTTGGCGAACATCTTGTAGTCAATCAAACGCCTATAAGTCCAGAAAGGCGCATTTTCTCCGGGCTTGCGATCACGCTTGCAAAAGTCAGCGCCGGTAAACATCTTGTAGCCTTCAAGTGAATATTTTCCTTGTTCAAGGAATTGTTCATAGCCTGCTGGCTTTTCAATTGTGTGATTTTCACCAGGACAAAATTCAACAACAAATGGGAATACGTAGTCTTGAACAGTCTCGGCGTCCGCATTTTCCGGCGCGTGAGGTTCGCTTGTTTGCTTTCTTGATTCAGCACCACTGACATAGGGGACTTTGGCCATTGGCAGTAAATCGCCGCATTCCGTAGCATCAACGACTTGTTTTGGCTTCACTTTGACTGTCATTCCGTCATCTAGATTTATGAGATTGACGACTTGCACTTTCAGCGCTGAGCCGGAGGTAGAAATTGCCTTGTGACGTTTGAGAATAGTGAGGCTGCCATCAGACACATACGAGCTGAAAAGCTTTTCTATTTCCGCAATGGCCACTTTCGGTTCAAACGCCAGCCAACTCACCCAACAATTTCCCGGATTGAAATACTCAATTCCTTTTGGAGTCGTGTCTCCGGTCCAACTAATTGGACGCTCTTGATCAATGCCGGCTTGGCTCAGCTTGTAAGAGTTTAGATAGTGAGACCGTATCGCTTTGCGTAATTCTTGATAGTTGGAGCTAGCTCCTGATATATCCACCAAGTAATTTTCATCAAGGGCTGACACGCCCTGCGCTGTCATCTGTCCACCAAGCCAATCAGTTTCTTCCGTAAGACAAACTGTCATGCCGGCTTTCAACGCCTGCAGAGCTGCCGCCACACCGCCCACGCCACCACCGACTACCAAAACATCACAACTGAGTTGTTTTAGCGGTTTACCAATCTTGAATTGTTTGACGGCTCTTTGAGGATCATCAGCACGAACTTGTAAAACATCAACAAGCTCTACGCTTTGGCCGTCTGCAGATTTTGACTCGCTATATGCTGACAAGGGTCCAAATCCCATGACATTGAGCGCTGCAAGAAGCGCTATGACCTTTTTCCGTCTAATCTTCATTGACCAATATACTATACAATAAATGCCTTATGAAAACCGTCATCGTAATCCCGGCGCGCTACGGCTCGACACGCTTTCCCGGAAAGCCTTTGAAACCAATCAAGGGCAAGAGCTTACTTGAGCGCACTTGCGCGATCGCAAAAGCCGTTAAAAACGTTGAAGATGTGTTTGTTGCCACCGACGACGAACGCATTGCTGAACATGCCAAACAGATAGGGGCCAAGCCTGTAATGACAGGCGAATGCGAAAACGGCACGGAAAGAGTCTGGCAGGCTATTCAAAATATCGGTTACAAACCTGATGCGGTAATAAATTTGCAAGGCGACGCAGTACTTACACCGCCGTGGATTATTCAGGCAATAGTAGATACTCTGGATTCTGATCCATCAGTTCAATTAGCCACCCCTGCGACGCAACTTACTTGGGAACAGTATGAAAGACTGGCGGCCAGCAAATCAAATGGTGTTGCCGGTGGCACAACAGTCACATTCGATAAAAACAATAATGCTCTCTATTTCTCTAAGGCGCTGATACCATTTTTACGCGACAAGAAACAAGATATGCCGCCTGTTTTTCGTCACATCGGCTTATATGGGTATCGCTATGAATGCTTGAAGAATTACTTGAAACTTCAACCAACTCCATTGGAGCAGAGCGAAAAGCTTGAACAATTGCGAGCTTTGGAAAACGGCATTCCAATTAAAGTTGTCTTGGTCGATTACAAAGGGCGCAGTCACTGGGCAATCGACAGTCCGGATGATGTCACAATTGCCGAATCAATTATCGAAAAAGAAGGGGAGCTTGTCTAATGCGTCTCATTCTTGCACGCCATGGCAATACCTTCGCTCCTGGAGACAAAGTCGTCTGGGCCGGCTCCAGCAATGATTTAGCGCTTGTAGAAACAGGACTAAAGCAAGCGCACAATGCAGCAGAATATTTGCTTACGGAAAATATAAAGCCCGCAGCAATTTACTGCAGCCCGCTGCAACGCACTAAAAAATTTGCGGAAATCGTCATTGAGCGACTCTCGCTCAACTATCAACCTATCGTTGATGCTCGTCTAAATGAAATAGATTACGGTGAGTGGACAGGACTTTCAGATCAAGAAATTATTGACCGCTTCGGCGAAGATCAACTTAAGACGTGGAGCGAATTAAGTCAGTGGCCGCAAAAAGGATCTTGGGGTGGGAGTGAATCTGCCGTACTTACCGATATCAAATCCTTTGTTGATGAGATACAAAAGAAGCACTCGCCCAGTGACACCATAATGGCCGTCAGCAGCAACGGACGTCTACGCTATTTCCTTACACTGATGAACGGCGAATTTGAGAGTCGTCGACAAGAAAAGAAAGTTAAAGTCAAAACAGGACATCTCTGCGAACTAGTCCTCGATAACGGCTCTTGCACACTTAATTATTGGGACAAAAATCCAGGTGCCAAATGAATAATATCCCCAACGAAATTGCCTACAAAGCCAGCCAAATAAAACTTCTGGTGATGGATGTAGATGGCGTTTTGACCAACGGTGTCCTCTCTTATGTGCCGGCTCCTGATGGCACAATGGCTGAGTTTAAGGGCTTTCACTCCCACGATGGCCTAGGTATTTTGATTCTGCATCAATATGGTCTGCAGACCGGTTTAATAAGCGCCCGCACCTCTCCGGCCGTCGTGGAAAGAGCCACCTTACTCGGCATGAAATACATCTATCAGGGGCACCTGGATAAGATGGCTTCCTTCAAGGAAATCATGGCCAAGGCGGGCGTTACGGAGTCCCAGACGGCATTCATCGGGGACGATCTTATAGATTACCCACAAATGAAATTATCGGGTCTTTCTGTCGCCCCAGCCAACGCACGCCCAGAGATTAAATCAGGCGCTGATTATGTGACCAATACCGAAGGCGGACAGGGCGCCGTTCGCGAAGTAGCCGAGCTAATCTTAAAAGCACAAGGGCACTGGGGCGCCATCCTAGCCAAATACGGCTTAGAGCCCGCAATTTAATGCAATAAAACTGATTGAAACAAGCCACGGCAGAGAGTTTTATCTATGCCTGGGTATAAAGTCAGTGCAGTAAATTTTGGAATCCCTGGGAGGGCAACCGTGTCACGAATGGATCGTCGCGATAAGTTGGCTCTAGACGAGTCTTATCGCTATTACCGTCTTCTGGATCAACACATTGAAAATCCGGATCTCTACCGACTGGCCCACTGTCTTAAAGTAGTTAGCGCGGCTCTGTCAATCTCAGAAAATGGTCACTTCAAGCTCACCAGGCAGCTCTGGCGACGCATACAGCAGGCCATGTTCGACAAAATGATTACAAGCTTTCCCGGTCACTTGGTAGTGATGAGCGCAGAAGGAGAAAACGTACCGCCTCAAACAAAATTTCCAGAGGAAGGCATCGTGGAGTTTTATCCCGAACGCTGCCGCCGTGCAGACGACATTTTCCGCATGGAGATTAAACACCTTTATCCAGCCACAATCGAAAACATCAGTCGCGCTTGGGCTAATAAGGGAGCCAATCTCACACCGGCAGACTTCCCACCGGTCGAGTGCACCGACACAGCTTGTCCTATGAAACCAATGATCTTAGGACAAGAAGTATTAGATGAAGAATCCACAAAAGGTCGTGAAAAAGCTTACGGCGAGTGGTGGGACTTGTACTGGCAAGCGTATTGCACCAAAGACAAGCATATGCGCACAACAATTTTCAAAACCATGGATCAGTTAGAAGCGGTCTGGGGTAATTTGTATTATTAACGAAAAACAAAAAGGGCGCATGCAATGCGCCCCTACGCAAAACCTAGGTCCTGGCGGTCAACGAAACCTGAGCGCTATACTGAAAATATGGACGAGACGTTAGTTGGGAAATATCCAGGTCGCTGGTGGAATCCAGTTGAGGATGGCGCGCGTATACAGTGTAATCTTTGTCCTCGTCAGTGCGTGATGAAAGACGGTGACAGAGGATTTTGCTTCGTTCGGCAAAATGTCGGCGGCGAAATGATATTAACGACTTACGGCATGAGTACGGGATTCTGTGTGGATCCCGTAGAGAAGAAACCACTGAATCACTTTCTACCAGGTACGAGTGTTCTTTCTTTTGGCACAGCCGGATGCAACCTGGGATGCCGCTTTTGCCAAAATTGGTCGATAAGCAAATCACGCGAAATCGCAGCACTTTCCGAAAAGGCTACACCCGATGAAATTGCGGAAGCGGCACTGAAACTGGGATGCAAATCAGTTGCGTTTACGTATAACGATCCGGTTCTCTGGGCCGAGTACGCAATTGATACAGCCAAAGCTTGCCACGAACGCGGGCTCAAGACTATCGCTGTAACTGCCGGTTATATAACGCCTGAGGCACGCCCGGAATTCTATTCTGTGATGGACGCAGCCAATGTGGACTTGAAAGCATTTACTGAACTTTTCTATCAACACCTTTGTTTGGCTCATCTAGAACCTGTCTTAGACACACTCAAATGGTTGAAAAAAGAAACTAACGTTTGGTTTGAATTAACAAATCTCGTTATACCTGAAGAAAACGATTCGGCAGACGAAATTGCTCGCATGTGCGATTGGATTTTGAAAAATCTAGGCGATGACGTGCCAATACATTTCACCGCCTATCATCCGGATTTCAAATTGAACCGTCCTCCTACGCCGCACTCAACACTTATTCGCGCGCGCAACCAAGCAATAGAAGCCGGTATAAAGTTTGCCTATGTCGGAAATGTCTACGACGTTGAAAGAGAAAGTACCTACTGCCCGAAATGCCACGAGTGTCTGATAGAGCGCGACTGGTTCCAGCTTGGCGTTTACCGGCTTAAGGGAAACAAGTGCAGTTTTTGCAAAGAGCCAATTCCGGGTCTTTTCGAGAAAAACAAGGGAAACTGGGGCAGACAAAGACTTCCGGTGGTCATCGACCACGAAGACGTCCACCCCGGATTGCCTGGGCGTTTACAGTGCGGCGGGCCGTAAATCAACTATAGGGTATATGATTGATACGTAGGCGGCTAATGTATCAAAGGAACTATTCTATGCCGAATATGAAAGCCGTAAAGACCAATCTACTGAGCGCCTTGGCTCTGACAGTTGTTGGAATATCTGGACTTGCTGCATATGCTCAGCCGGCCAATAGTCCGATTCCAATGCCACCGGCAAAACCCAAAGTGGATCAATTAGGCACGATGGAACAACTACCACAGGGAGACCAAACTATTCTCTTTTTGATGCTCTTCTTGCAAGTTGGTTTTTCCATATTCGTTGCCGTAGCACTAGCTAGCCACTTGAGCATGCCACCCAGACATAAGAGCTAACGGTCTGTGGTTGAACGCATACTTTGCTTCATTTTAGGACTTGTGTACATTGGCGGCGGCGCTTTCTTTGTGCGTAGCTCAATTGCTGCTCGCAATTTTTTGATTGCAGTTTTCATTGGCATTTTCGGAATAGGCATAGGTCTATTCTTATGCTACGCAGCTTTCATACCACCTAGTTAGCTCGCACATAGAGCACTTCTTTCAAGTCCACAAGCTTTTCCAAGTCTGCGACTGCAATCACACCGGTGACTACCAAGGCTTGTTTGTTCAATTGAGCATTTTGCAATCCAAGTTTTGTAAGCGCACTCACAATGCTTTCATTGGCCTTCGCTACAAGGATGCGCACACTCAACTTGCCGTCGCGAATTTCAATTCCTGCAGCTTTGCCGTTGATTGTTCCTCGGCTATAAGCAGCCAGAACCGCAATTAGAGACTTATCGAGCTTCGATAGATCTTTGAATTTCGTGGATGTCGGCTCTTTCTCGCGCACGGCAGCAGGCTTATGGGAAGCCGCATACTCCCGTCTAGATTTATAGCAACGCACAGAATTCATCAACCGACCGCATTGTGAAGTCATCGGCGGTGGTGGCACGCAAGCGCCGCCTCCATAAACGGAAGGTGCAAAACTGAAACGTGCCTTACGTGCATCTGTTACTTCACATTCACCAAATACGCCTTCATAGGATACTCCGTCCGGCATTTCGACAGGCACTGTCACTGTCTTCGGAACTCCACCTTCTACAACACGCTTCTCTTCCACAGCCACGAATGATGTGTACTGAGTCATGATGTGATGGGCAAGCGCGGTGGCAACAATTTCCTTCTTCAATTCTTCTTTTACAGAGCCTTGCTGTGCGCCGAACCAGTCTTCCGACATCAGCTGATCAACTTTTGCACGAGCCCAAATAGAACCCATGACAGCGTTGTCAGCTTCCTTTACAGGGAAATTCACGGCTAGTTTTTCGGTATATGGCTTGCCGCCGTTATAACCGGAAATTGTTACTGTACCGGCACCGGCTCTGGTGTAACAGCCCTTGATGTACAAAGGCTTTTCCGCCCAAACATCCGATACTTGCTGCGGATACACGTCTTTGACGCCTAATCCACCAAAATCAATTTTGACATCAGTCAAAACAGGCGAAGCTATACGCTCATAGAATTTGCGACCGACGTCGGTTCCGGAGCTGTTTAGCAAAACATATTCGGATTCACCACCGCCTTCTTTGGCCATCATGTCAATGAGCATTCTGTTGACGCCATTGCCTGTTCCAAATGGAAACCAGCGCGATTTGCCGCGCAATTTTTTGACCATGCCGATGATTTCAAAATCATTTCCAACATAACCATCAGTCATGAATGTAACTATGCGCAGACGGTGCTAATCAGCTGGAATAGCACATGCCTTTTCAACAGCCGGCGCCATCCAGGTGCCTCCATTGGCACTCAATCCGGCAATAAATTTTCTTGCCTGAGCACGCATTGAGGAATCAGCCACTTCCGGCTTATCGAAAAGCACAGTTTGTTGATTGTTGAATGCAATCACTTGAAACGTGTCATTTGCATTCATGTGATCCAAAATGTAACTCATGGTCTCTTTTGCTTTTTCAAGCGGAGCCCCGGACTGTGAACCCGAGCAATCGATCAAAAAGATCATTTCCTTGGGTGCTACAGTCTCAGGAGTCACGCGCTTGGGTGGCAAAATCATCAAAGAGAAATAACCCTTATCGCCGGTTTTGTGCGTTAAATAACCACTCTTTAGCTTTTCGCCTGCTACTTGCCAGGAGAGGACAAAATCTTTGTTAGGTATTGTTTCCATATCCTTTAGTGCCACCACTGCTTTCCGGTCACCATTTTTTGTAATAGTTACTTCGTGTAGTTTTGACTGCAAATCAAGAATCGGTACTCCAGCATCAATATCTAGAGATATTGAAATGTCATGTCCTGCACGTGTGCCCTTCGGTGTTACAGGCGGCGTTATGCGCGAAGCATCCGGTACCTTGTCGGTATCTGAAGCCCAGCCGGTTCCTTGGTTGCCCAAAGCCTGTCCGGGAATGAATCGTGGACCCACCACTGTAGGGAATACAAAACTGAAATTGCCCGCCTCGTACGGCAATAAGTCAACATACGAAATAGTTATTTCAATGGTTTCACCGGGCTTGATGTTGGCCACTGACTGTGTAAATATGTTTGTTCTTTCTTGATCCAACAAAGACGCAGTATGACCTTGTGCTTTGGCACGCTCGTATATTTCTCTTGCCTCTTCGCGTTTTTTGATTTCTCCGCGAATAGTTCTATTGCCGACTTTCATAAGCATTTCGTCGACGGCGCCTGATTCCGACAGCGGGAATGTGTAGACTGCCTCAATTTTTTCCGGAAACGGATTCTGAAATTGCTGAATGACTTTTACTCTTGAAACAAAACCGGAAATTTCCGCTTTAACATCCGTGTGCTTAAGAGGGCACTTGCCCAAAGGCTTACCGCTTGGACTAATTGCCGAAAGAGACCCTGAATCTTCTTTGCCGAATTGATTTAGCAGACCAGGCGCCTGACGCACTGTTGACGCAGAGCTAATTCTCTTAGTCGGGCTTGCCACAGGTTTAGCATATGCAAGCCAAGGCGCTGACAAGGTTAGCGCGATTACAGACGCAGCAAGACAGAGGGCTCCATGAGCCCGTTTCCCTGATTTAAACATAGACTTGTAGCCCCCTAATGGCTTTTACTGCAACCAGATTACGCCTTCAAGGGGATGCAGAAAATAGGGTTTTTCCTAGAACTATCCGTGGAAAAATTCCAGTATCTGCATAAACCACCTTCAATAACTAACTGCGTAAAAATTAAGACAAGTGAAGGCAAGTAGAACAAGAACCTTAATCCGAACAAAAATGGGATGGATTTGCCGGACAATAGTTCCCTCAAACGCCACTGGGAACCTAAATGCTGACCAAAATTCATCATGCAGCCATTATTTGCTCAGATTACGCCCGCGCAAAAGACTTTTACTGTCGAGTTCTCGGGTTCCCCATAATCAAGGAGACTTATCGCGCCGAAAGAGACTCCTACAAATTGGACTTGAAAGTAGGGGAACACAATCAGATTGAACTCTTCTCCTTCCCGTCTCCACCGAAGCGTCTAACAAGACCCGAAGCCTGTGGATTAAGGCACCTGGCTTTTGAAGTGGAAAGTGTAGATGAGTATCGAACGCATCTGGAAAAACATGGAATCGTATGCGAACCAATTCGTATCGATGAAATCACCAATAAGAAATTCTTCTTCTTTTTCGATCCTGACGGACTACCTCTGGAGGTATACGAACAATGACATTGAAAGTAGCGCTTCTTGGTTATGGACTTGGCGGCTGGGCATTTCACGCGCCGCTAATTACCACCACCGAAGGACTTGAACTTACAGCTATTGTCACAAGCAATCCTGAGCGCGTTGCTAAGGCTCAAGCGGATTATCCGAACGCAAAAATTCTCAAAAGTAGCGATGAAGTGTTTGCCAATGCGGGATCATTTGATTTAGTGGTGATTACTACACCAAACAAGTTTCACGTCCCTCTGGCGGAAGCAGCTCTCAATAATGGATTGTCAGCTGTTATCGACAAACCCTTTGCCACCAATTCAGACGAAGCAAAACGAATAATCGACCTTCACAAAACATCAGACAAACTCTTGACCGTCTTTCAGAACCGCCGTTGGGACAACGACTTCCTAACTCTGCGCAAATTAATGGCTGAAGGAAAGCTCGGCGAGATTCGCCGCTTTGAGTCGCGATACGAGAGATTCCGTCCGGAGTTAAATAAGAACGCCTGGAGGGAAGGTGGGACTGCCGAAGATGCTGGCGGATTGCTTTTTGATCTTGGCAGTCACTTGATTGACCAGGCGGTAGCTCTATTCGGCAGACCAGCAACAGTGTATGCCGAATTACCCAAGCGTCGACAAGGTGCGCAAGTGGATGATGATTCGTTTGTCGCATTGACATTCGCCAATGGCACGATTGCTCATCTGTGGATGAGCTCAACTGCCCGTGCAAAAGGACAACGCTACTTGATCAACGGCACCAAAGGCTCATTCACCAAAGATGGATTAGATCCGCAAGAAAATGCGCTACGCGTCGGCGGAAAGCCGGGCATCGGCAACTGGGGCATAGAGCCACAGTCGGACTGGGGAACGCTCAGTTACGAAGAAGGCGGACAGACCACGACAGAGAAGGTGGAATCAGTGCCGGGTGATTACCCTGACTTCTATAAACAGGTCCGCGACGCAATCAACAATGGTGGCAAATCGCCTATCGACTTAAATGAAGCACTGACAGTCATCGAATGCATCGAAGCCGCACAGAAAAGCGCCGCCGACGGAATTGTGGTGCGACTCTAATCGCCACTGCCTTCGTAGGGGCGTATGCAATGCGCACCTACAATGAATCCCGTCGAAGAACTTTTAGACGAACGCGGCCGCCGTCTCCCCTCATCGGTTGCTCATCCATGCCTGCGCCCCACACTAGGCATAGATCGTAGCCGTTGGTGACAGCGACTACCG
>JAKFVJ010000037.1 GCA_021732245.1 Candidatus Obscuribacterales bacterium
GTACAATGATGGCCGTTCCCTGGGGAGTATATATGCCTGAGCGTTTTGCCGTTGGAGTGGATTTCGGTGGTACCAAAATTTTGGCCGGGGTGGTCAATCTGGACACCGGCAGGCTTGTTTCAGCCAGTAAGGCTAGAACTGGCGGCGCTGAAAATGGCGAAGTAATTAAAAGAATTACGTCGGCAATTGATTTGGCTCTAGTTGAAGCCAGGTTGGAAGCCAAACAAGTGCAGGGCATTGGCGTCGGTGCAGCCGGTCAGGTGAACAGACAAAAAGGCGTCTTGGTAAATGCTGCCAATATTGGCGTTACTGATTTACCAATTTGCCAGCCGTTGAGCAATCAATACAATGTAGATTGCGTCATCGGCAATGATGTCGAAGCTGCCACCATGGGTGAATTGAAATTTGGTGCCGGTCGCAAAAGCGACAGCTTCGTTTGCATATTTGTCGGAACAGGAATTGGCTCCGGCATTGTCAATGACGGAAAACTTTACCGTGGACACACAGGTACTGCCGGTGAAATTGGACACATGGTGTTTCAACCGTACGGGCGCATTTGTGGTTGTGGTGCCTTGGGCTGTCTAGAAGCTTATGCTTCGCGTACCGCTGTGGCAAAAACCATAGTCGCAGAACTTTCGCGCGGAGCTGATTCCACGGTGCGCGACAAAATCAATTTGAACAAAGGCATTTTGCGCTCAAAGGCAATTGCTGAAGCCGTTGCTGAAGGCGATGAATTGACCATATCCTGCATCAAGCAAGCCGCAGAATTTATGGGCTTTGGACTTGCCTCGGTAATCAATTTCTACAATCCACAGCGCATCATAATGGGTGGTGGTTTGATAGAGGCTTGCGATCTTTATTTCCAATTGGCGGCGAAGAAAGCAAAAGCTCATGCTTTGCGTCATCCGGCTAAGAAAATAGAAATAGTCAAAGCCGAATTGGGTGACTACGCAGGTGTTATCGGCTCTGCACTACTGGTGCGCGAGAACTAAGACACGGGCGCATGGCTTTGCCATGCTGCTTCGTCGCTGACGCGACTGCGCTTATATTCAGATGCTTCGGGAGCGCTGCTCCCTGCGCAAGCGCCCCTACAAGAACGAGCAAAGTTGCTACCTTGACGCGTGCCGCGCTCAGTAAGTATTGCTTCAATTTTTTCCATTGTCTGATGCTTGTTGAAGGACCATGCTGGTGCCAACACTTCGTCCTGGCTGCCTTCGGCAACAAGACGCATGACGATCATTTCCGGCGGCAATATTTCCAACGAATCGGCAACTAGTCTTGCGTAAACATCCTCATCAAGCAACGGTAAGCGACCAGCTTTCAAATCTGCTTCCATCGGTGTGCCTTTGTAGACGACAAGTTGGTGAATCTTTATCGCATCGACTCCACAAACGGCAACTTGCTTCACTGTCGACATCATTTCTTCTTCATCGTCACCAGGCAGTCCAAAGATCAAGTGTGTTGCCACATTGAGACCGCGTGCTTTGGCGCGTTTTACAGCATCAAAAAATTCTTCTGCGCTGTGACCGCGATTGATATTTTCTAGAGTCTTGTTATTGGCCGACTGCAGTCCTAGTTCCAGCCAGACTGTTGTGCGTTTGCTGAATTCGGCGATCATATCGAGCACATTGTCGGCGACGCAATCCGGGCGCGTGCCAATCATCAGACCAACGACATCCGGGTGGTCCAGGGAATTTTCGTAAAGGTTCTGCAACACTGCCTCAGGCGCATAAGTATTGGAAAATGCCTGGAAATAGGCGAGAAACTTTTGAGCTTTGTAACGACGTCTTATTCTTTCTATGCCGCTTAGCAATTGTTCTTTCATAGCTAAGTCAGTCTTAATGGTAGGGGCGCCGGATCCGCGATCGTCGCAAAACGTGCACCCACCGAAGGCTCGGACCCCATCCCTGTTTGGGCACGTGAAGCCGGCATCCAATGGCACCCGGTAAACGCGGGTACCAAAGATTTCTTTTAAGTAATTATTGAACGACCGGTAGAGCTGGCTCATGCGCTGCATGTACCTATTTGGGCTTGGGTGAAGGCTTTGATTTTACTACAGGTTGCCCTTGTTGCCATGAGCTCAATTGACATACTCAGAGCCTGTTTGTTAGTATTTCTGACCTTAACTCTCGATGCCCTCATCGTCTAGAGGCCTAGGACACCTCCCTTTCACGGAGGTAACGGGGATTCGAATTCCCCTGGGGGTAAATCTTCAAAGAGAAACGGGCGCATTACGCGCCCGTTTCTCTTTGAAGATTTACTGAAGAACAAGCACAAGTGCCACTAGATTTGGTGGCACTAACTATTGGGATTGAGTTTTAATAGTCCATGGTCGGTGCTGTGGTTCTCTGCCAACCTGGCGTCCGATCGTGTAAGCGATTTTTTGAAGGGTAACGAGCCGAGTTAGTTTTTGCTCTATAGGCAAGGCTGCCAGATCTTTGCGTCTCGCTGCTTTCTGGTTAAAGAGCTCTTGAGGCGTTATAGGTTGGCGTATTACGTTCATTGGGCAATTGCTCCCCATATACTATCCAAATTATACCTCTTGAGAATATCTTTTAGCTTAACCGCATCTGGTTCACGAGATTCCAAGGCTTGGGCTATTTTTGCTTTATCCTTTGGTCTTCCTGTTTGAGCCATAATGGCTAAAAGGTACTCATAACCAAAAACCCGAGTAATGACACCCTCTATTTCAATTACTTGTGAATTTTCCAAGGCTTCCACTACTAGGTCGCTATTTGGCACAAGGAATTGAACTGCCACACCTTCTATCACAATGCATTCCCGTTCGGACTCATACCCCAATTTTGTCAAATAACTGTAAATAGAGGACAAGTTAACGAGAATGCTTTCCGTATCTTGCGGTATGTAGCAGAAAATGTCTAAGTCGTCTGTAAGGATTGGTTCAATGTAGAAAATGAGAGCCATGGCTCCGCCAATGGCATCCTTCCAATGATCCCCCTCGACTCGAGCTCATTTATAACCCTAAGTGTATCCCCGAGGACGGAGTCTTTATTTTGTGATCTGTTTGCTTCTTCGCCTGGGTTCATTCGTGCATAACCTCTTAAGTCTCATTCTAGGACATGAACAGTTCAATCGAAAGTTCTGTCCTATAAAGTCGATTATGCGCTGGCTGCCTGCCTCGATGTTATACGTTAAATCGGAAGTGGACTATATCGCCGTCCTTCATCAGGTATTCCTTGCCTTCTAGACGCATCAGTCCCTTATCCTTGGCACCCTTTTCCGAACCGCATGTTACGTAGTCGTCGTAGCCAATTACTTCTGCGCGGATAAATCCTTTTTCGAAGTCGGTGTGAATGATGCCGGCGCACTGTGGTGATGTGAAGCCGCCAGGGAAAGGCCACGCGCGCACTTCTTTCTCGCCGGCTGTGAAATATGTTTTCAATCCCAGGAGATCAAATGCTGCACGAATCAAGTTGTTTACACCGGAATCTTTTACACCGAGACTTTGCAGATAGCCATCGCGCTCTTCAGGGGTAAGTGCGGCAAGTTCTGCTTCAATCTGAGCGGAGATAATTACGACAGGACGATTCTCTTTTTTAGCTAGCTCGCGCAATGCTTGCACATGTTTGTTGCCGTCTGGATTTGCTAGCTCTTCTTCTTTGACATTGGCTGCATAGAGCATTGGCTTACTCGATAGCATTTGCAATTGCGGCAAAACTTTGAGTTCTTCATCATTGAACATTTTCAAATCAATTGCTTCAACATTGTCCAAGCACGGACGAATCTTGTTGAACATTGAAACTTCGAGTTGCGCACGCTTGTCGCCTTGCTTAACTTGCTTTTGCAAACGATCAACACGCTTATCGATAGAACCGGCATCAGCCATGGCTAATTCGATGTGGATTGTTTCCACGTCACGAATGGGATCAACTGGACCATCAACGTGTGTAATGTTGTCGTCATCAAAGCAGCGTACTACATGGACAATGGCGTCCACTTCGCGAATATGGGCTAAAAACTGGTTGCCTAACCCTTCGCCTTTGCTCGCGCCACGCACCAATCCGGCGATATCAACAAATTCAAATGCGGCAGGCAAAACAGCCTGTGGCTTAACCAAGCCTTCAAGCACGGATAGTCTCTTGTCCGGAACCTTTACTATGCCTGAGTTGGGCTCGATGGTGCAAAACGGGTAGTTTGCGCTCTCTGCTTGGTATGAAGCGGTCAACGCGTTAAAGAGCGTTGATTTACCGACGTTGGGTAGCCCGACAATGCCTGCTTTGAGCACGATGTTCTCCTTGAAGTCCTTCAATTCTAAGGTTAGCTGTACCCTAACACTAGGACGCAAAGCAAATCATAATGATCATTTGGTTTTATTCATATTCTTTTAGTCATATTCCATGGAGCCGGCAACCCATATGAATGACTGAATATCGATCATGTCTCTGGGTCTTAAATCAGCTAAGTCATGGGCGATGGTTTGTGCGCATTGGAGAATTTCTTCGTATTTAGCACCTGTCGGTGTCGATTCGTATTGAAAATCGAAACCATATTCTTCAAAGGCAACGCGCGTAACCATTGGTTTGACATAAATGAAAATGTCGGGTCTGGCGATAAAACCAAAAATGGTGGCAATGGGCCAGGTTAGAACACGCGTTTGTAGTCTAGGCAAGCCGTGAATCACTTTGCACCACTTGTCGAAACGTTGTTCTATAGTGCCTGCCCCGTGAAGATAATCGTACAATCCGACGGCGAATGCTCGCGCACCGCTATGACTTCTGACGGCATCCCTCAGCGCCATTTTTTCGAAGGAAAAAAGCAAGTGCGTGCGTGATTCTATTTTTGTTGCCGTATGCGCAATCTCATGATACTGCTCGGCTTTAAGTAGCTTCCTGAATTGGGATGCACTCAGTTCCTCTTCCCATCTTTCATGAGTGTCCCATTTATAGTCACGCTCCCAAGCCCTATATGTGTCGTCATAAAAACCTGCGGGAAATATCTTAAGGAATTTTTTCCGAGTTCTCTTTGATGCTTTAAGATCTCTTGCTACGAGGGCATCTTCAATCGACGAGTGAGCATGAACAGTGATCATAATGGCTCCAATATTTAACTATTGGATCCTTGATGCGGCTCTTGCTCGTCGAGTTCCGGAATCTGACGAATCGAGACTCTTTGTTATGTTTGCAGATGTTATGTTTATGAATTATTTCGCCAGCGTGTAATGGCTAAAGTTCTTTTGGAAGTCAGTCAGAGACATTTTGAATGTGCCGTTTTTGCTTACCATATTCGGATCTTTAGCGTCGTTTGAGCCGTATGGATTACGCATGGTTACTTGTTGTGATTTTGGATCATAACCAAGCACGCTGTATTCGTGACCTGCTGTTAGTCCGGAAGTGGCGGATTTATCCCCATCTAGACCACCGGCTGGCTGCATGAGCCATTTGGCATACCAGGGTTTTTTCATTGCTCCTTCGCCGAGTCCTTCTATGGCGGCGGTCATTACCGGTTTGTTACCGGTAAATGCTTTCGTTAGATCCTTGTCGAGGTCACTTAGTGATTGTCCGAAGGAATTGATGTCGATGTTTTCAGCCTTCTTTCCCGTGAGTATGGTTATGGCATTTTTGGCACTTGTGTGTCCGCCTGCTCCTAGTTGTATAGGTTCGCCATTGCCTATGGTTCTGTTGATTACGTTGCCGTTCTCATCATGATCTATCCGATATTTGCCGTAAGCCTTTTCAATTGTTGCTGCCCACGTGCCATTTTCCGTGCCCTTGGCGTAATTAATTAGCTCGCTTTCTGATGGTTTGGTGACAGTTACATCAAATGTTTTGCTGGGATTTTTAGGATCGTGAAATGTTACTGTGTATTGATCATTGCCGTCTTTATCTTTTCCTGCAGGCTTAATCATTTCACGAATGGATTTTTTGCCTTCGGGAGTGTCGGACCAGGAAGAAAGAGGAGAGAGAAAATTACAATCGCCAACTTCACCTTGTTTGACACCGTTAGCATTTACGGAGTCACCCGGACCAAAGAGATTGCCTTTAGATTTGTCCTGGAATTTGCGAATGGTGTCTAAGTTGTCCATCACCATTTTCTTGTTAGCATCGTTTTTTGTGATCAAGGAAATGTCATCTTTGGAAATTCCTGTGCACTTGTTTCCATCATTTGCTGGTGAGAGTGTGGAAATATCAGGATGGTTGTAGATTAGCGTCACGGCTTCAGCATCTTTGCCTTTGAATTCCGGATTGGACACAGCCGCTGCAACTTCAGATTTACTTAAACAACCATTACCATCTTTGTCCATGCGATCAAAGACTGACTTCTTGCCGTTTTTTCCACTGAGGACGTGATTTTTGAAATCGTCGGCAGTAACCAACGATTCGTTTCCGACAGGCGATGGACCTAGTCGAAACCAATTGTAGGTGACAGGATCTCTATCTGGTAACCAACGGACGTTTCTATGTTCTCCAGTAATCGCATGTGTTTGACTGCCAACGTAGGCACGAAATGTAGCCAGATTGAGTGTCTTTGCGTCTTTGAATGAAATTGTGGCAGGCACGTGTAATGTCGCTAATTTCCCGTATTCTCTTGATGGAAAATGTTGCCAGAGTCCCTTTATTTGTTGTCCGGAAACTACTCCTCCGGAAAAGAGATTGGCACCAACAGATTGACGTCCAGTGAAGCCACTGGGTATTTTGACGAGAACCCCGACAATATGTGGTCCGGCATGACGGAATTCCATCTCGAATCCGTCTCCGTTGTGCCAAAGACCCAACAATTTCGTTTCGGCATTGGCGGATGGCTGGCTATTTGCTGGTGCAGTTATACCGAAGACCAGTGCGACAAGGACCAACCAATTGACAGAAGTGCGCTGGATCGTGTTCATTGTTACGTTCCTTAAACAGGAGACTAATTGAACGAAGTAGCCGTCAGCAATATACCCAGGCTTTCGCCTGAGTATATTGGTTCAATTCCTGAGTTAAGTTTCTTGTCTGGCGATTAAGACAAATCGGCAGCTATGGACTTGTCTGCTCTGTCTTTGAATGCAACAGCAATGTCTTGCTTTTCCAGGTGTTGATCGATGGATTTGCCGCCCTGCTTCACTGGATTATCAATGAAGAATTTGCGGGTGTCCTTGGCCCAGTCGTGAGAGACGAGGCTTGTGATACCTTCGACCATGCGCGGAATTGCATTGTCCGGGAATCGCTTGAGGATGTCTTTCCAGTTGGACTTGACGAAATCCCAAGCCGCGCCGCGACCGGCAACATTACCTAATGCCGACTGCACCAAATATGGTGCGTTCTGCGACTTGATGTCATTGCCGAGTGTCTTCTGCAGCGTCTTAACAAGCAAGTCCTTGTTTTGGAAGGTGACAAGTGCAAACAAATAACGTTGTTCATCTTGTGGCGTTTTTGCGTTCTTGAATTCATTGAAGAATTCTTCATAACGCGCCTCGTCACCGGCAAAAGCAAGGATGGAAACAAGTGCAGGCACTACGTTTGGATCAACAGCTTGTTTGTCTTTTTGATACTTGGCATACCACTCACCTGCTTGCTTTTGAATGTCCTTGTCATTACCGAGTGTTCCTTGAGCGCCAATGGCCATGCCACGCAATTGCTTGGTCAACTCATCCTCGCCGGATTTCGGTTGGAAACCAAGTTTGCCGACGATGGTGGATAGAAGTTGACGGCTGAATGTCTCCAGCTTTGGTCTATCGCTGTCAGCAATTGTTCTGTTCAGATAACCAAGCGAGCCTATTATGACAGCCCAGACGTTCTTGTCATTTTCGTCCTTGAACATGTTAATCATCTTCAAGTATTGCTTGACTGGAATGTGTCCGGCCACAGTCAAAGCCCATGTGTCATTGACTAAATTGAAGCGCTCTATTGGAGCCAGTCTGATAGGCGAATCAGCCTTCAGGTTGCTGGTGAGCGCGCTCATCAATTGATCTGAATACGCGACACGGTAGAAGCCGTGACCGCCTTCGTTTATCACAACCCATTCAATTTTGCCGGGCAATTCAATTTCTGTTTCTTTTTCGGACAGAATGAATTTCTTGTTGAATGCGCCTTTATCTGTTTGTGCTCTCAACATAACAGGCACTTGGAACAACTGCTTGTTGCCGGCTTCTTTTAAGTAGAAGAAGCGCTCTTGGCTAAGCTTGAGCTTCTTGCCCGACTCGTCAACTGAAGCAGTGATTACAGGAAATCCCTGTTGGAATATCCAGGAATCCATTATTTGTCTAACCGGCTGCTTGCAGGATTCTTCAATGCCGTCCCAGAGATCTGTTGTTTCAGCATTATCGAATTGGTGCTTGTTCAAATAGAGGCTTACGCCTTTTTGAAATACTTCAGCGCCCAAATACTGCTCAAGCATTCTCAGAACAGAAGCGCCTTTTTCATAGGTCAACACATCAAACATGCCGTTAGCATCTTGCGGGCTGAGCACGGGGAATTCAATTGGACGAGTGCTCTTCAAGCCATCAACACCGAAAGCAGAACTGCGAGAGACTCCGAAAGAATCCCAGCGCTTCCAGTTTGGTTTCCATGCATCAACCGCGCGCATTTCGGCAAAAGTCGCGAATGCTTCGTTTAACCAAATACCATTCCACCATTTCATCGTTACCAAATCGCCAAACCACATGTGGGCAATTTCGTGTGCCACTACATCAGCTATTCTTTCCATTTCAGCGTGAGATGCTGTCTTTTCATCGACAAGCAATGCTGTTTCGCGGAATGTAATTGCTCCTAAATTTTCCATTGCGCCGAAAGCAAAGTCCGGAATGGCAATGAGATCCATTTTTGTGCCCGGGTATGGAATGCCGTAATAGTTGGCGAAGTAATTGACCGAGAATTGTGCGATGTCCAAAGCGAAGATAGACAAACGCTCTTTGCCTGGTACTGCCCAGACGCGGATAGGTACATTGCCTGCCATTACTTCTTTTGTGCCGATGAATTCACCGACTATGAATGCTACGAGGTAAGTAGACATAATTACCGTGTCGGCAAAGGCAACTGCTTTTTTGCCATTGGCTAACTTGTTTTCTGATTTAACTGCACCGTTGGAAATGGCAGTCAATTTTTCATCGACGATGAGGGTGACGGCAAAGATCGCTTTGAAATCCGGCTCGTCAAAGCAAGGGAATGCGCGGCGAGCATCAGCAGCTTCGAACTGTGTCGTAGCTAAGACTTTCTCGTTGCCCTTTTCATCTTTGTAGGTACTGCGATAGAAACCATGTAGCTTATCGTTCAAAATCCCCGTGAATTCAATAGATAGCTTGGCTTGTCCTTTAGGAATAGCCTCGTCGAAACTAAAAGTTGCACGCTCAAGCTTTTCGTCAAGCGATATCTTTCCAGTCTGTTCTTTGCCGGATGTGGATATTACTGTCGCCTTTTGTATATTAATTTCGATTGCGTTGAGAGTAATTTCTTTGACCGGCTGTTTGATGTCGAGATGAATCGTCTCTTCGCCGGCGAACGTAAACTTAGTCAAATCGGGCGTCAGGCTTATTTCGTACTTGGACGGAATAGCTGTTCTCGGTAGGCGGTAGGCTTGAATATCCTTTTCAGCAAGGGCTGTCGAATCTTTTGACATCTGCAAATCCTCTCCAAAGCAATGGAGCAAAGATTATCACAACTTGAACTTGCCGTTGACAGTGACTTGACAGGGTTTCTGTGTATTTCCAGGTAGTAATTTGCCGGCGAATCGTGCTACAGTGTCATAGAAATTGACAGGCTGTCTTGCTCTACCTTTGAGTTTTATCGCCGAAGGTTCAGGTGCAAAGCCACTTTCCGGATACCGATTTCATCCACCGTACTTAGAGTGCCGCATCAGATTGGCGCTCTTTATTACGAGATGTCACCGCATTGTTGCATTGTATATTCATTTCCCTGTGACTTTTTCTTCGTCCGCGTTGCGGTCGAAACACTACTTCTATAAGGTCTACTCTTAATGCAAAACAACAAACTATTCGTCAGAAACCTTGCTTACAGCACCACAGACGGTGAGCTTAGTGGAATTTTCGCCAGCTACGGCGAGGTGGTTTCAGCGAGAATAGCTACCGATCGTGACACCGGCAGATCGCGCGGTTTCGGCTTTGTCCAAATGAACACACAAGAAGAGGCACAAAATGCCATCCGCACTTTGGATAACAGCCAGCACAATGGTCGTACACTCTACGTTGCTATTTCCGAGTCCCGCGATCGCAAGTCGGGCACCGCGTATGGCAACAGCTAGTAAGAAATAACTGCTGACTCAGCTGTTATCTAAAAACTAAAGCGAACAAGAGTAGGGATGCAATGTCAACCTACTCTTGTTCTTTATTTTGATGTGTCTTTGTGATTTATTCTCGACCATCGTTTCCCGTAGAGACAATGGGGAACTTTACGGGGATTGATACCAGCGAGATCGATTCTTCGCCAAGCGAATATTCCACTTCCAAGACAGTGTCATGCGCGTTTTCAAAGTCCATGCACATGCAAGTTGTTTGAACTACGGCGGTTCCATGAGTTTGCCCGACACGCATCTCGCATGGTGTTAGGTGCTTGCTCTCGTAGCCGTATTCAGGGAAGCGGGTAATGCAAATTATGTCCGAAGACAGTCGGTCAGTGGCATCGAAACGCTCCACGTGTAGCGATAAGCGTACATTCTCGAGCGCATGCGCAAGATGACTTTCTCTTCCAATCAACGGTGTTGGCGTTGCCGTGAGGTGTTTAACAGCAATGCCATTTTGGTGAATGCTTAGTGGACCATATCTGGTTGGCGTGTCCGGCGGCAATTGCTGAGTTTGTCTACCTGGTTTTGATTTCATTATTTGTATGTACTCTTATTGTTAGGATCTAACTGGACCTATTCGGTTGCAATACAGGGGACTTTGTTTCGTGCCCGCTAACTGCGTTCGATGTCTCAACCGGCAGAAGTTATTGCGACGGCTTTCAAACGCAAAAGCCTACCGCTATTGTAGTACGGATGGTTGCCGAAAAACATTACGCTCTACTTCCAATCGACATAGAGTAGTTGTTGCACGCATTTTCACCTAGGGATTGTCGTCGTCTTTTAACGCTTGTAGCGCTTCTTCTGAATCTACAACGCAAGGGACAAGAGCCATCGTTGCTGGCAGCTTCAGGCTTATGTCTCTCGGCCAATGTGTTGTCGCCAGCCTTGCAACACGGGATTGTGTCAAGCTGAGCCGCCCATATCAATCACCTCAAGTTGTGGCAATTACCAGACCGAGTGCAAATAGCGGCATTTCTCTAGGTTCTCAAGCCCAACAAAAGGGCGCGCACTTACAATCTCTCTAATGACATCATAGCGCTGTCTGCCTTTGTTTTCCCGCTAATATATGCTTGTGGAACACGCGAGGGAGCCCCCACCCCGGTTCTCGGGTTGAATAAACTCTGCGGCGTCGACGAACTGATTAGCACCGCCTCAATATCAAGTTGTCATCTGAACTCCGAGGCTGAAACCAACAGTTTCCGCATATCAAGAAATGCAATTCGATCATGGCAAAAACAGGCTGAATTAGTACAATATGTACATTATTCGGACCCGTTCGTGACCGTGGCAAGTGTGCCGGTCAATCACGTTTTGATCTAAAGGGTAATTAGCGTACTCATAAAGGATAGTAGCAATGATTCAGATGCAAGCGGAACAAGTAAAAACCTGGACGGAGTTGGCTCGCCAATTACGTATCGACAGTATTCGTTGCACAACAGAAGCTGGTTCCGGACACCCGACATCTTCTATGTCGGCAGCCGACTTGATGGCTGTGCTCTGGAGCAAGTATCTGCACTATGACTTCGCTAAGCCGCAAATGCCGAATAACGATCGTCTGATTTTTTCTAAGGGACACGCCGCACCGTTGCTCTACTCCTTGTACAAAGCAGCAGGCGCTATCGATGATAAAGAGTTGATGAGCTTGCGTAAAATGGGCAGCCGTTTAGAAGGTCACCCGGTTCCTGTCATTCTTCCTTGGGTAGATGTTGCAACAGGTTCACTTGGTCAAGGTCTGCCGATTGGTGTCGGTATGGCGCTTAACGGCAAATACCTCGATAAGCTCCCGTACAAAGTCTATGTACTTTGTGGTGATAGCGAAATGGCTGAAGGCTCATGCTGGGAAGCAATGGAATTAGCCAGCCACTACAAGCTCGACAATTTAATTGCCATTCTCGATATGAACAGACTTGGTCAGCGCGGTGAAACAATGCTTGCCTGGCAGGGGAATGTCTATGCTGAGCGTGCGCGTGCTTTTGGTTGGCAAACAATTGAAATCGACGGACATAATCTCGATCAAATTGATGCAGCTTACGAGAAAGCATTGAAGGTACAAGGTCAGCCGACACTAATCATCGCTAAGACCGAAAAAGGTCATGGCATCAAGCTAACAGCTAATAAAGACGGCTGGCACGGCAAGGCTCTCAAGCCGGAAGAAGCAAAAGAAGCCATTGCTGAACTAGGTGGCGAAGTAAACATCACCATTAAGGTAGCGAAGCCGGAAGATCTTAAGCCTCATGT
>JAKFVJ010000065.1 GCA_021732245.1 Candidatus Obscuribacterales bacterium
TCCCTATCCTTATACATGTCGAGATGACCGTTTTCATAAATAAACTGTCTTGATGTGCCATCTGCATAGTTAATTGCCTCAACCCGTCCGTTTTCATCCAATACAGGCGCAGTCGGCGGAGCATCAGATAGCTTTTCGAGCGCACTATCATGGAACTGTACCGGCGGCAAAATACCGTCCGTCAAGCGAGACGCCTCAGATTTCTGGCGTCGACTGTCAGCGTCATAAGCAAGCATTGATTGAGCGTAACGCTCGCCTACCGACGCACCTGAGTGTGTATCGAAAGTTTCTCTACGAAATTTGGGCAGGTCCAAATCAGTAGAGTCTTGTTCTGGTCTAAACATCGGCGCCTCTCCTAGTAATCAACCGCCCGCAATCCGTCGGAACGGCTGTAATCACTAACTATCCAGCCCGGGGTAGGTCTGGACAGGGCGCACATTAAAAGTGGAAATTCGCTCAGGTCCGCGGCTCAACCAACCCCTGGACCAGAATGTCGCATCCCAAAGTGCTTACTTTCATTTGCCGAAGATTAAATGCTTGGGTCAACAGCACTTCGGCGACATTCGCCACAGCAGGAATGGAATTAGCATCGGAAATAATCTTAGGTGCAATCAACCATTGCACTTCATCAACCAACCCTAATTCCAAAAGGCTACCGGCCAATCGACTACCACCTTCACAAAGAACGCTTTGCACGCCTCTTTCCAAAAGCCCTCTCAAAACCAATTGCAAATCAAGTCCGGCAGCAGTGCTTTTCACGGCAACTATCTCTGTATCTAAAAAAACTTTGTTGTCGCCAGCGGATTTTTCACTGCAAAAGACTATTGTCTTACCGCCGGTTGTCTTTTGGAAAACCTTCATTGCCGGATCTAGCTTGAGATTTGAGTCGACTATGACTCGAACCGGATCTCGGCTGCCTCTAATGTCACGAACATTCAGTTGCGGATCGTCTTTTATCGCCGTCTGAGCGCCGACCATCACTGCATCATATTCATTGCGTAATTGATGAACATACGCGCGCGCTTCGGCGCCTGTTATCCATCTACTATTGCCATGCCTGTCGGCAATTCTTCCATCAAGAGTGGTAGCCAACTTCAAACAGACCCATGGCAATCCGGTTTTGATTCGTTTTACAAAAAATCTGTTTAGCCATTGGCATTCTTCCTCAAGCACACCAACTCTTGTCTCAAT
The DNA here is from genome assembly GCA_021732245.1 of Candidatus Obscuribacterales bacterium. Lineage (GTDB taxonomy): Bacteria > Cyanobacteriota > Vampirovibrionia > Obscuribacterales > Obscuribacteraceae > SBAT01. The sequence goes on from JAKFVJ010000065.1 coordinate 1,192, forward strand.
GCCTGCGTCATTGAGTTGTTTGATACCGCCGCCGGCAACTTTTGGATTGGGATCACCCATACCAATAACTACTCGCTTTACGCCACTGGCAATAACTGCCTCGGAGCAAGGAGGTGTGCGTCCATGATGACAGCATGGCTCAAGATTGACATACAAAGTCCCGCCGCGCGCTGCGTCGCCTGCTTCTTTTATCGCGTGCACTTCAGCATGAGCAGTACCGGCCTTTTCGTGAAAGCCGGAGCCGACAACTTTGCCGGTGGCATCGACAATTAGAGATCCCACCATAGGATTAGGAGAAGTCCTGCCTGCAGCGTTACCAGCAAGCTCCAAGCAGGACTGCATGTGGACTATGTCAATATCATCCAAAGAAGACTTCCGCCACTTTGTTATAGAGACTCATATCAAGTGTTTTCAGTTTACCGACGCCGGCTTCAATTGGCACATCGACAATTTGGCTGCCGTTCAAGGCAACCATGCGACCAAACTTGTTGGAATGAACAAGCTCAGCAGCAGCTACACCGAAGCGAGTTGCAAGCACGCGATCAAATGCAGTCGGTGATCCACCACGCTGAATGTGACCCAGCACAACAGCACGAGTTTCGCAACCTGTTTCTTTCTCGATTAATTTGGACAAACGCTCGCCAATACCACCAAGAATTACGTGTCCGAAAGCATCAACTTCTTGCGACTTCAAGACTTCTTCGTCTTGCAGCTTGGCGCCTTCCGCAACAACAATAATCGAATAACGGTGTCCTTGCTTCTTGCGCTTGTTGACCACATCAACAATGTCCTTCAGCGCAGTTGCTTTTTCGGGCACCATAATGAAGTGAGCGCCACCGGCGATACCGCCGTAGCAGGCGATCCAACCGGCGTGACGTCCCATTACTTCGCAGACAAGAACCCTGTCATGCGACTCTGCTGTTGTGTGCAAGCGATCGATACACTCGGTGACAATGCTCACCGCTGTATCAAATCCGAAAGTAAAGTCCGTTGCATCCAAATCGTTATCGATTGTCTTTGGAACACAAACGATGTTCAAACCAAAATCTTTGTTCAATTTGAAAGCAACACCACAAGTATCTTCACCACCAACGGCAATCAACGCATCAAGCTTATTAGCTTTCAAATTCTCGACTATCTTCTGCGGGCCGCCTTCAACTTTGTACGGATTAGTACGTGATGTTTTGAGAATTGTGCCGCCTTGCTGCAGCAAGTTGTATGTATCATCAAGCGCAAGCGGCATCGTCTTATTCTCGATAGGACCACGCCAGCCTTCCATGAAGCCGATTACTTCAGAACCTTTTTCATGGCTGCGTGTTACGACAGCACGAATTACCGCGTTAAGCCCTGGGCAATCACCGCCACCCGTCAATATGCCAATTCGCATAAAAATCTCCTTTGTATTTCTTCATTTCATTTGTAGGGGCGCATTGCATGCGCCCGTGACTGTCGCTTGCCATCCGTTCAAATGAATAATCAATTTTACAGTTAAGTCCCTATTTCGTTGCTCTAACAAGGCTTCATGATCTACACTAAACCTCATCGATAGCAAACCCCGACTGCGCCCAAAAGGGCTGGAGGCTGGCACTTGAATCTCTACGAATATGAAGCGAAAGAAATCTTTGCTGACTATGGCATCACCATTCCGCCTGGTGTGCGCATTACCAAACCTGAACAATTGGCGGCAATACATTTTGGATATCCGCTGACACTAAAATGTCAGGTGCTCACTGGTGGACGCGGCAAAGCCGGCGGCATCAAGTTCGGTAAGGACTTGAAAGACGCTCAAGCTCTTGCCAAGGATCTCCTCCAACTTTCCATCAAAGGCATCAAGACAGACAGTCTTTTGGTTGAGCCAAAAGTTGCTATCGCCAAAGAGCTTTACTTGGCAGTCACACTCGATCGCTCACGCGGTTGCCCAATTTTCATTGCCAGCGCCGAAGGCGGCGTAGAAATTGAATCATCAGGCAAAGTTGTCACAATGCCGATTCCATATCCGTTCCATCCATATGTAGCGCGCGAGTTGGCCAAGCAGTTGGGACTTTCTAAAAAGGTTCTCAATAAAGTTGCTGACATTGCCACCAAACTTTATCAGTGCTACGACGAGATGGATCTGGACCTTGCTGAAATCAATCCGTTGGTTATCACGGAAGGCGACGATGTCTTGGCACTCGACGGCAAGATTATCGTCAACGATGACTCAATAGACAGACATCCGGAATTCCAAGGTTGGGAAAAGGATCACCTCGCCGGTCTTAGCGATCGCGAAGCTCGCGCAAAAATGCTCGGCTTGAACCTAGTCGAATTGGACGGCAATATCGGTATTCTCTGCAACGGCGCAGGACTAACAATGGCCACCATGGACATGGTCAAATACTTCGGCGGAGAGCCGGCCAACTTCTTGGATGTTGGCGGCGGCTCCGATAAAGACAAGACACTCTTTGCTTTGGATATCGTCAATGAAAATCCGGACGTGAAAGTAATCTTGTTAAACATCCTGGGTGGTATCACTGCTTGCGATGAAGTAGCTGGTGCACTCATTGAATTCATCAAACAAAATCCGCATCGCCAAATGGTTGTCCGCCTGCGCGGCAACAACCAAGACAAGGCAGCACAAATGCTTGCCGAATCAGGATTGAAACTGATACCAGATTTGGAAACAGCAGTAAAAGAAGCTGTGGCTAAATCGAAATCAAATGCTTCTACCAAAGAAGTAGCAAAAGTATAAAGGGGCGAATAAACAATGATTTTAGTTAACAAAGAAACCAAAGTTATCGTGCAAGGCGCCACCGGGAAGATGGGCGCAGCGCACACCAAGCGTATGATTGATTATGGAACCAAAGTCGTTGCCGGTGTCACACCAGGCAAAGGCGGCGAAACGATTCACGGCGTGCCTGTATATGACACAGTTGCTGAAGCAGTAAGAGCCACAGGCGCTGATTGCTCAGTCAGCTTCGTGCCACCATATCTGGCACTAGATGGCGGCTGCGAAGCAATTGAGGCTGGTGTCGGTCTTGTTTGCGTGATTACTGAAGGTATTCCACCAAACGACACAGCCAAATTGGTTGCGGAAGCTAAGCGCAAAGGCACCCAACTGGTCGGACCAAACTGCCCTGGAATTATTTCCCCAGGAGCAAGTCTTATTGGTATTTTGCCAGGCAATATCTTCAAACCAGGCAAAATCGGCATGATTAGCCGTAGCGGCACATTGACCTACGAAATTGCTTTAGCCTTGAGCGAAAACGGTCAAGGTCAATCAACTTGCGTAGGCATTGGCGGCGACCCGGTTAAGGGCATGGGCAATCTTGAACTGCTGAGCATGTTCAATGATGATCCAGGCACTGAGCTGATTGTTCTAATCGGTGAAATTGGCGGTACCGCCGAAGAAGAAGCCGCTGCCTACATCAAGAAGAACATCCGCAAGCCGGTTGTTGCATACATTGCCGGACAAACCGCACCTCCAGGAAAGCGCATGGGTCACGCCGGCGCCGTCATTGAAGGTGGCAAGGGTACCGCTGAGTCCAAGATGAAAGCCTTCAAGGAAGTCGGCATCGAAGTAGCCGTCACTCCGATTGAAGTTGTTGAACTTGTCAACAAGGCTAGCAAGCAGCTGGTCAGCAAGTAAAACGTCCGTTTAAAACCCAAAAGGAACCCTGGTCAGACCGGGGTTCCTTTTATATGTTGAGTCCGATCATTAATTAAGCTACACTAATATTTAGTAGCTTATAAATAGAACTTTCGGCGGGGTCAGACCTCTACTTGTCATCCCGCATAATAGAAGAAGCCCCATCCCGCAATTACACAATGACCGACGACAAGAAAAAGACCAACAAAGAAATCAAAAAGCCGAAGACCGCACTGGTTCTTCCAGGTGGCGGTGGACGGGGAGCCTACCAAGTCGGCGTAGCCAAAGCATTCAAAGAACAAGGCATTGAATTCGACATGGCATTCGGCACCAGTATCGGCGCCCTCAATGCTTCGCTTATCGCACAAGATGCCATACCACGCTTAGAACTTCTCTGGACTTCCCTTCGTCCCAAAGATATTTTCCGTCTGCCTTCAGCAATGCAATTAGGCACAATGATTGTCGGACAAGCATTAGGACTTCTCGACACAACGCCACTCGAACAACTTTTATTACGTGAACTAGATCTGCAAAAGCTAAAAGCCAGCAAAACAAAAGTTGGTTTCGTCACAACAGATCTCTGCAGTCTGCGCACAAGATTCATCACTATCGATGACATTATGTCGACAAACGAACTTGTCGATGCATTGATGGCAACATCTGCTGTACCAATGGCATTTCCACCCAGACACTTGCACGGCAAAGGACTCTGGGTAGATGGCGGCTTAGTACGCAACACTCCACTGCAAGCAGCAATTGATGCAGGCGCCCAAGAAATATTTATGGTACTTCTGCACCCAGAAACAATTGATGCGTGCCCAACAAACTTATTCCAAGTATTAGTGCGCTGTCTCGACATTTTGCTGGATGCATCCGCTCGCAAAGAAATCGAACTGGCAAATCTCTATAACCGCCTAATTGAAGAAGGCGCGTCTGAAGCTGAGGGCATGCACAAAGTAAACATCCACGTCGTGCAACCACGCAAACCAGTGAACACAACATTGCTGGAAATAGATCCGGAACGCTCACGCTTCCTCGTCAAGCAAGGCTACGAAGACGCGATGGAACAGCTAGTCACCATCTATCAAAATGGACAACGCGTGCCGGCAGTTTAGTACTGAAAGCCGTTATTGCGCAGATGCACGAGTGGTTCATCTTCATTGAGAATGCCACCGTTAGTGACTTCACCTAAAAGTACGACGTGATCACCGGCGTCTGTCGTGCTGCGTATTGTTAGATTCATGAATGCAACGCACTTCGCTAAGATTGGCCCGGCATCATCATTTGATACCACTTCCAGTCCTTCGAAGCGATCCATGCCTTCAGCAAATGGCTTGGCAAAATTCTTGAACATGTCCATGTTTTTCTTGGACAAGACGTTCAGTGTAAAATTCTTCCCGACAGCCATCGCATCCATTACGTGCGTGCGCTCTTTCTTAATGACCACTGTTAGCATCGGTGGCTCAAAAGCTGCTTGTGATACCCAAGAAAGCAAGATGCCGTCTTTGTGTCCGTTGTGATTCATTGTGGCGACGTAAACGCCTGAGGCAATGCGCCCAATGGCTTTGCCGATTGCCTGTTTGTCACCTTGGTTAATAGTTGAATTTGTCATACGCCAACATTAGCGCCTGAATAGCCTAATTGACATTAAGGACCACTAAATCTACGCCGCAGTATTGTTGACATCTTCCCAGGGTGTAATTATAATACATCTTATAAGGATGTATATTGCAGGTGTATCGTGGTTCAAAGAGTCAATATAATGTTTGACGATCAGGTCTGGCACAAGTTGAGACTAGTGCCCAGCGGCGAGCGCAGCAAGGCCGTCAACGAGGCTGTATCTCAATGGCTGTTGCAACAGCAACGCCTCAAAGCTGCTGAAGAAATGGATAGGCTAAGGAGTAAAGCCAAGACAATTGACTCTAACGAAATCGTCGAAATGCTTAGACGTGACAGGAAAAGATCCAAGTGAAAGCAATAGTTGCCGACGCATCGGTAATCTTAAAATGGGTTTTGCCTGTAACTTATGAATCTGATACCGACAAAGCTCTACAGCTGAGAAATCTGGTGGCACAAAAGCATCTTCAAATTGTGGTCCCTTCACTCATGATGTTCGAAATCGGCAACGTTTTGTCTATCAAAGAACCACAATTGGCCGAGCGCATGATCAAACAGATAATCACATTCGATGTACTGGAACGAAATTGGACTGACGAATGGCTAGCCAAGGCACTGTGGCTCGTTGGTAAATTTAAAGTCACCTTTTATGATGCTTCATACCACGCTTTGGCACTGATAGAAGAGTGCACCTACATTACCAGCGACAAACAGTACGTAAACAAAACCGCAGCTGCCGGCTCAGTAACGTACTTACGAGACTGGCAAGAGTAGTTTAAAACAGCGACGCTACACGACGGCGAAGCGGAACCGGCTTTCCATTGCGGCGCTTGTTACGTTTACGACGGGAGTACCAGAAAATGAGAGCTTCCGCCAATTGAGTGGCATCGTGTTGCGACGGATTGTCGTGACTTACTACGTTGCGTTTAATAGGACGCACTCCTAGATCACGCACATGGTTGGGATCGTAGGTGACGAAATTCGGTGAAGCATCAGGAGATCCTTCTTCCGGAATATCCTCGTTGACTAATACCGCATCAACGAATTTATAGCCTTCGCCCACGGCACAGCTTGAATGTTCAAGCAATGCTTCAACGTGATCACCAACTGTATAGCCTGTCGTTTCACCGGGTTCAGTCATCACGTTGCAGACATAAATACGACGAGCGGATGTTTGTCTAATTGCTTCAGAAATTCCTTGCACTAACAAGTTCGGGATTATCGATGTATACAAGCTACCTGGTCCAAGCACAACCAAGTCGGCATTCATGATTACATCAATAGCATCAGGTGCCGGTTCCGGATTTGCCGGGTCACATGCCATGCGGGCAATATGGCCGTTTGCTTCGGCAATGTGTGATTCACCGCGTACTTCCCTACCATCTTCCAACTGCGCAACCAATGTTATTGAGTTGAGCGTTGACGGCAATACTTGTCCACGGCTATTCAAAACGCGGCTGGCAACTTTCACTGCCTGCAGCATATCGCCGTGTGTAATTTCGCAAAGCGCAGTCAGGAATAAATTGCCGAAGCTGTGTCCTTCCAGACCCTGTCCAGTTTGAAAACGATAACGGAAAAGTTCAGTTACCAATTTTTCTTCATCAGCTAATGCGGTAATACAGTTGCGGATATCACCGGGCGGCAAAACGCCCATTTCTTCACGCAAGCGTCCTGACGATCCACCATCATCACCAACGGTGACAATTGCAGTCAAATTATTGGTATAGACTTTTAGACCTTTCAATAAGTTGGCTAGTCCAGTGCCACCACCAATGACTACAATGCGTGGGCCTGTCTCCAATTGGGCACGGCGCAACAAAATGTCGGGAATAGATTCTCTGTCTTCCGGCAAATAGGACGCAACTACATAAGTAAGCGTTCTAGCAAAAGCAACACTTATAAGAACCGCTCCAACTGAAATTGCCAAAATGCCGCTTATTCTATGAGGTAATACATCGGCTGCGTGCTCAAGAATTTCACGAATAAAAACACCCGTCAGGGTAATTGGGTGAAAGCCCAGAAGCAGGAGGACACCTAGAACAATGACGAGGACACCCAAAAGCACAAACAGGATATACCGCTTTAGTCCCGGCAAAGTCAGTCGCTTTAAGTTAAGTGCTAAGTTCTTATTCATGACCTCTCCTCGCGGTTCGGTCGCATAGTGTCTTCTGCCGCCAGCCCATCATCGATAACGCAAGGCTCACCAAAGCCAATATTCAGTTCGCGATGTTGCTTCATTACCTTGTACTGCGGCAAAGCATCCTTAAGTCTGGCACCTAACGCCTCAACAATAGTCGTTGAGCGATGCTGTCCACCGGTACAACCAATAGCCACTGTAAATTCACGCCATTTGCCGTCAGCAAAACGGGGCAAAATTGTGCAAAGCATGGAAGAAAGAGTATTCAAAAAATCTTGAGCTAGTGCCTGGCGTAAGACATATTCACTAACCGGTTTGTCCAACCCCGTTAATGGCCTTAACGTTTCTTCCCAATAAGGATTTTGCAGGAAACGCACATCAAAAACCATGTGCGCTGGAGGCGGCGGTCCCTGTTTGTAACCAAACGAAGTGATAGTGACCTCGAGGGCATTACTGCCCACAGATCCATCAACTGCAATCTTGCTTTTAGCCAAGTCTTGATTCAATTCCACTTCACCGGGACAACAAAAGTATATCCTAGTCCGATTGTAATGCCGCCGACGGTAATCCGAGCTGTTTTCAACTACGTTTATTACGAATCTAACGAGAACCTAACGCGACCCAAAACGGGCGCATGCAATGCGCCCCTACTAGCCGATTAGTGCCTTCTGTGAATTGGCATCTACAACGATTGTTTCATCTTTGTGCGCAACTTCAACAGCGACTCCATCGAAGCCATGCTTCGTTAGCTCCAAATCGGCTACAAGCTTCGATACAGCCTTATCGATGAAGAGCTGACCATCGAGGTGGTCCATTTCATGCTGAATGGCTCGGCAAAGCAAATCACCTTTAGCTTCAAGTTTTTGCTCTTTACCGGCGAGGTTGTGATAACGAACAACAACACGGCTAGCGCGGCGCACTTCAAAAAAGACATCAGGGAAGCTCAAACATCCTTCTAAGCCAACCATTTCACCGTCAGCTTCAACAATCTTAGGGTTAATGAAGACGATTGGGCGGTGCGGCTCATCGGTGGGAGCTACGTCGATGACCATCATCTGCTTAGATATGCCGACTTGCGGAGCTGCCAATCCAACTCCGTTATGTTCATACATAGTCTCGAGCATGTCATTAGCTAGTTTGCGCAGTGAATTGTCAAAAGAGCTTATCTTTTTGGCATGCTGGCGCAATACATCGTCTGGAAAATATCGTATTTCTAAGTTTGCCATATTGGTGTCCCTGTGGGCTTCCTGCCCGATATTAGCATACCCTTGGCAAGATTATCCTGTTCCAATTTTAAACAACTGAATATAATTGGGACGAACCGGTCCGAAACAGCACAAAACAACAGAGATATGGCATGAAAAGATCTGTCCTCCTTCTCCTTAACCTTTCGTTAGTCGCAGGCTCCCTGATAACAGGGTCAGTCGCCGGCGCAGCCACGCCGCCCAAGCCTCTTAAAACAGACTGGGGTTATGACGCCAAGGTCAAACCCGCTTTCCATCCCATCGCCAGAGCTAAGCCGCAGAGCAACCGCATGTCTATGTTGCCTGTAACAACTGCCCCCGTTGAGAAGGAAAAGGATCGGCAGGCACAAGCTGTAGAAGCTTGGCTTGAAGTGTATCAATTGGTCTCCATGGACAATGAGCTGACGGAACAGCAGCAAAAGCTGGTTCAACAAAGCCTCTATGCCAAATTGATAGCCGGACAGAACGCTGAAGTTATGAGTGTTCTGGAATTTTGGCCAACCGTAAAACGCGTTTGCCAGCTCATGCCCGCCCAATTCGAAAACTACAAAGACTTATTCAAAGCCTTATTGCGCCTCGAATTGCGTACCGCTCAGCAAAATCCATCAAATCTGTCGGAAAAAGCCGGCGGAGAATTGGAAGTCATCGCACAATTGCTTGGTCCGGAACGCGTGGCAGTGCCTGGCGATCCGCCTCTAACTGATGCGGCTATTCAAGCGTATGCCAACATGGCTTGTTTCATCTTCGAGCAAAATCACCCCGGGCGCACCGTTGACGCTGAAGACAATCGCAAACTTTTCGCCAATGTCATCTGCGATAAATATCGCAATGCCCCCGATGCTGCATCGCGCGAAGCAATGTTGAATTTCGATTTGACCTGGGCCAAGTTCAAAATACTTTGGACAAAAGGAACAGAAGCCGATCATCAGCAAATGCTCGATCAGTGGAATACCGGAGCTAAGCCTGCAGCACCAACGGCAGTTAAACGCCCTCCTGTCACCGACATGACTTTGGGTGCTGTTTTAAATAACGGTCCATGGAAAAAAATTCTGTTGGCGAAAATTGTAAAACCAGCTGTTCAATAACGTATTTCGTCATTCTGACCAAAGCGTAAGAGAATCTCACCTGTTAAAGACTATAAATCTCAAACGGGCGCATGCAATGCGCCCCTACGAAAGTCACTTCAGTTTTACCTGTAGTCCGGAACACATAAGACGTACGTCGTCAGCAATTTGTGCTACCCATTGATTGGCATAGCCTAGAAAATCCCTATATGCTCTGCCTAAAACTGTGTCCGGCACAACACCAAAGCCAACTTCGTTAGTTACCAAAATGAATTTCTTCTCGGCATGATCAGAAATTGCCGACAGCAATTTGTCCACTGCTGTTGCTACATCACTCTCGTATAAATATGGATCCTGCCCATCCTCATATCTCTGCAATAGTAGATTGGAAACATATACAGATAAGCAATCCAGTATTACCACCGCCGGTCCGCTATTCAATGCATTGACTGTTTCCGGCACATCGACGGGAACTTCAATCGTTGTCCAATCGTGAGGACGGCGCTGTTTATGACGTTGAACGCGCGCCACTCCCTCTTTGTCGTTTGCCCAGACTTCCATGGTTGCAAGATAGACGACAGGCAATCCGGATTCCAGCGCAAGCTGTTCAGCCAATTTGGATTTGCCTGATCTGGCACCACCAGTGATGAGAGTAAGATTCTTCATTTGACGTTCAAGATTTGAACCACTTATCATACCGTCAATTCAGGGGGGTTCGTGAAGCAACTGGAAATCCAATTCCCAAAATCGCCACAGCCTCGTCGTCAAGCAGAGGCTGCAATTCCCGCTGCCAAAGCAAGCTATCTCACTTTCATGACCGAGTATGTTCGGCAAGTAAATGAAGACACTTTGCGTGTCACCATTGGCGGTGTCAGGATTGGATCAGCTAAATATTCGCGTCTGGCACAAATAAATCTCCATACGCGCATCATTACCTTCTCTCGCTACGCGATTGAAAATGTGCCGGAAAGAGGCCGCCGTTATCTCGTCTTGCACGAACTGGCACACGTCAAAGAGCCAACTCACAACAAACGCTTTTGGAACATCGTTGCCCAGTTTGAGCCCGACTACAAAAGAGTCGGCAGCGAGTTAGAAAAAGCGTTTCACGCCAATGTTCTTGAAGAAATGCGCCGCCAGAAAAGTAGCAACAAAGCAACACCGCCTCTTATTTGGACGCCGCGCCTTGATCATGCCGAAGAACTTGATTTTGACTACAACAAATTCGGTGGCAGCCATGATCTCGACTGTTCGTGGGACAGTGTCGATGATCTAGACGGTGGAATTATTACCGGTGGTTGGGACGAAGAATAACTATTCGACGAATTCGCTGCCAATCGTTGTGTGATCGTTGACTATGACAGTCACAAATGTAGCAAACAATAAAACTGCTATACCTACAAAAACGCCCATAACGCCCTCCCAATCAGGCTGCGCATTTCAGTACCGATTCAATTGTGCGAACGTAACTGAGGTAATTAGAGCCTCTTGTCAGAGCGCCTAGCAAATAAATTCTAATTAGTCATTTGACAACGATTTTGACCCTAAATCC
>JAKFVJ010000132.1 GCA_021732245.1 Candidatus Obscuribacterales bacterium
CGACAGAGAGCAAGTCTATCTACATCAGGCGGCAGGAATTTCATATCGACAAAGTCATCGACCAAGCCAAGATAATCACGATCTATCACGTGTAGTAGAGCCTGCACCATACTGCGTTTTAATTCAGGCGACACACGACCGACCATGCCGAAGTCGAAAATTCCAATGCGTCCGTCAGCCATGGCACGCATGTTGCCTGGGTGAGGATCGGCATGGAAGAAACCATCTTCAAGCAATTGCTTGAGATAGAAGTTGGCACCGATGACGGTAATTTCTCTGCGGTCAATTCCTAATTTTTCAATTGCTTCGACATCAGTTGCTCTTACGCCAGGAACATATTCGATGGTTAATACGCGCTTGCCTGTCAGACGCCAAATGATTCGCGGAATGTATATGCGTTCATTGAGGCGGTGATTGTGTCTGAAGCAATCGGCGTTGCGTCCTTCGGCAATGTAATCAATTTCCTCAAATACAGTGCGTGCAAATTCTTTTACTGTGCCTGGCCAATCAGTGTGTCTTGCCAGACTTGGATATTTCATCACTTCTTCAGAGATTACTGTGAGTGCTTGCACATCATTTTTCAAAAGTTCCGGTAATCCGGGACGTTGCACTTTAACAACAACCTGACGTCCATCGTGCAATTCAGCTAAGTAAGCTTGCGATAGTGAGGCTGCAGCTAATGGTGTCTTGTCGAATTTTGCGTAGAGCGTTTCCGGTTTGCCACCAAGGTCGTTGACGATGGTTGCTTCGGCTACATCATACGGAGCCGGTTCAACTTCTTCCTGTAATTTGGTCAACTCCAACATTGCCGGTAAAGGAAGCAAATCGGCGCGCGTGGAAAGTGTTTGCCCTATCTTGATGAATGTTGGTCCCAGTCCATGCAGTTGCGTGCGCAACCAGATGCCCAAGCGTTTGTACTCTTCTGTCTGTTTGTCAGTTAATTCAACTTCGTCAATTTCTTTGCCGGAAGCTTCAGCCAATCTCTGGAACTCTAAGGAGTGATAGCGGGCAAAACCGCGGACGGCAAAAATGATTGTCCAGACAATTGGGATGACGCGAAAGGCGCCGGCAAAACCTTGCTTCTCATAGATGCGCCAGAATACTTTCCAGACTGACCTTATCAACTTCCAAGCGGAGACGTCCCGAAACGTTTCATGTACGGGATTAAAGTCCATTTTTTCTACCTTGGATTTCAAGATCTTGGTTCTTGTGCGTAGTCTTAGACCACTATATTATCGATACTTTTCCCGTTGTCAGCAGGGAACCAAGATAAATTTAAGATAGCAACGCGCCAAAGTGGCTACCGGCCACCAAAAGCTTTGTATTGCAGTTCGATAATTTCCTTAACACCCTTTTCCGCTAGAGCAATCAGCTCGGGCATTTTGGAAGCTTCGTAGGGCTTGGCTTCTGATGTCATCTGCAATTCCAGAATTTTGCCTGATTCCGTAAGCACAATATTCGAGTCCATTTCTGCTTGCGAGTCTTCGTTGTAGTTAGGGTCCAAAACAAGCGAGCCTTGAACCTGGCAAATAGAAACAGCCGCCATGTGTTCAGTTATAGGCAAGGAGTCCCAGAGAAGGGACTTTTGTAGTTTCAAAAGCGCGTCGTATAAAGCTATAAAGGCGCCCGAGATGCTGGCTACGCGCGTGCCAGCGTCAGCCTGCAAGACATCGCAATCAAGCGTGATTGTGCGTTCACCCAAAGCCCGTCTGTCGACAACGGCTCTAAGACAGCGACCTATTAAACGCTGAATTTCGCTTGTTCTACCGGATGGCTGTCCGCGGGTAACTTCGCGCACGGTACGTACATGGGTGGCGCCTGGAAGCATGGAGTACTCAGCGGTAATCCAACCTTCGCCCTTGCCCATAAGGAAGGCAGGAACTCTCTCTTCAATTTTTGCTGTCGTTAAAACTTTGGTGTCGCCAAACTCAACTAATACTGACCCTTCCGCATTCTTGGTGAAGTTGCGCGTGAATTTGACTGGTCTTAGTTGGTCTAACTGACGGTTATCGCGCCGCCGGTACATCTTTTGTCATTTCTAGGGGGCTAGGCCCCGTTGTGGCCGCTCATTCTATATTAACTGTGCCACGAATGACTGATCTATAACGCTCCGGTTTCGTTCGCTGCGCTCGCTGCACCATCGCTTGCCATCCGGCATTTCCCCGCTCCATTCTGCATTGCTCTATCGCAACGCTCCATTCTCGCTCGGAGCTTAATTTCTTCCAAAGCGCAGCCTGTTGACATCAGCCGTGCCTTCCAAAATGAACTTATTGCCGGGGACGACTTTCAGTTTGGTGAACTTAAAGATGATGTCGTCGGTTGACTGGCCCCAGTTGGCAAGACCATTAACCTTCTTGACTATCATTTGAGAAAGTTCTGGCGAGATTTCTTGACCCGACGTTAAAAGGTGGGTATCGCTTAGTTCAACCCAGCCATCTTTTAAACTAAGGCGGGTATTGAGCTGTACTGGAATTGGAACGCCAACGCCGCCGGCGGCGAGCTTCGTGTCCATAGCGATAGTTACGCGATTGCCTTTATCCAAGCTGATATTGCCATCGGTCACTGTCAGTCCAATATTGGCGTTGTTGCCCAGAAGGCTCTTTAGAAAGCCCAGCTTCTTGCCGGAATTTACAGAAAGACGATCAAGAGTGCGTGGGGATTTGAGAAAACGATTGAGTCCTTCTTCAGAAATTGCTGCTGATACTTGTGCTGTAGCTGGTGCTCTAAATTGCAGAATTTTTTGATTGAGCAATACTCCGGGATCAAAGTTCAATGTTCCTGCTGTATTCATTACCAGATTGTCGAATGTGAAATCTTGGAAGTGCCCGCCTTTGATATCAATGTCCAGCGATTGCAATGTACCGGAATTTAAATCGAGATTCTTGGCAATAAGATGCATTTTGTCGACAGCGGCATCAAGGAATTGCGCATCGACAAGATCGATTTCCAATTTGCCGAAGCGTCCGGAATTAATGTCGATGAAACTTATTGGCGGCACTACAACAGGGCCGTTGTTAAGTACAGAGTCTGTGTTAGCCGGAGGTTGTGGAAGCAACGATGAAAGATTGGCTTCTTGAGCAAGTGCGTTTCCGCTTGTTCCGATTATGGACAAGGCCAAAATGAACTGAATCCCGCATTTCATAAAATATCTTCCTTGAATTAAACAAGCCCCTTCGTACTAGCAGACGCTTTCCGTTGGGGCTTGTTCCTGAGTTCATTTGTTAAGCGCCAGTGGCGCCTAAGCCAGCTAAGTCAATGACTTACTGAGCTGCACCTTCACCAGTTGTTGTGGTGGTTGTGGTGCTGGTTGTTGTGCCAGCGCCAGCATCAGTTGCAGTTGTTGCTGTTGTTGTGCTGGTATCAGTGCTTGTTTCGGTGCTGGTTGTTGTTGGGGCTGGTGTTTCACCGCCGCCAGTTCCGCCACCTGCGCAAGCTGTCAATGCTGCAACAAGAGCAAAGCTCGCTGCTGCTAAACCGATTGTTTGAAGTTTCGAATTCATAATACGCGGTCCACTCCTTATTTGTTTACTGCGTGTGTTGCTTGGTCGGGGACCTCGCTCACACGTAGGCTACGAACCTGAGTTAGTAACTCTTAGCAGCCTAAGCCGTCGGCAATAATAACAGGAATGAATAGCTACTTCAAATAGTTGATAAGTCTGTAATTAACAAAAACTAGATCTTGAAGTTCCTAAGTAGTGATTTTCCTGTCATCTCACCAGGCTTGTCAATAGAAAGCAATTCAAGAATCGTTGGAGCAACATCAGCAAGTGTGCCGTCGACTAAATTTGCGCCATTACAAATCTTACCGCTGAAATCTGCCACCACAAATGGAACTGGATTTGTTGTGTGTGCGGTGTGAGGCTCTTTTGTTTCATAGTCGATGAGCTGTTCGATATTTCCGTGATCAGCAGTAATCAGCAAAGTTCCTTTTGCCTTACTTATTGTTTCTAAAAGCTCACCAAAAGCATTGTCTACTGATTCGACAGCTTCAATGCCCGCTTCCATAATTCCTGTGTGTCCGACCATATCGGGATTGGCAAAGTTGAGCACGATGAAAGGATAGGCACCTGACGTTATTGCATCGCAAGCAGTGGCGCAGACTTTGCTTGTTTGCATTGGTGGACTCTTGTCGTATGTTGCCACCTTAAGTGATGGAATAAGGACACGCTCTTCACCGTCAAAAGGTTTTTCCATGCCGCCATTGAAAAAGTATGTGACATGCGCATATTTTTCAGTTTCCGCCGTGTGTAATTGACCGATGTGGTGGCAGGAAAGAATTTCCGGAAGCGTTGCAACCAAATCTTGCGAAGGCATATCTTCCGGCGCAAAAACCACAGGCAAATTCAGTGATCTGTCATATTCAGTAAGACAAGCGTAATAGGTTTTTGGCAGCGCCGCTCTTTCAAAGCCATCAAATGATGATTGAGTCAAAGCTCTACTTATTTGCCTAACTCTATCCGGACGGAAGTTGAAACAAATTACACTGTCGCCGTCTTGAATCGGTCTGGCATTAACGATATATGGCACAACAAATTCATCACCGGTATCCATTTCATTGTAGGCATGTTGTACTGCATCCTGCGCGGATTCGGCCTTTATGCCTAGGGACAAAGTCAAGGCGTCATAATATTTTTGAGTGCGTTCCCAGCGGTTGTCTCTGTCCATGGCGTAGTATCGCCCGCAGACAACGCCAACAATTCCCACACCGGCAAGTTTCCTTTCCAGTTCACGCATAAATCGCCATGCGGAGCGTGGTGGTGTGTCGCGACCATCCAGTATTGGATGGACAACTATTTCTTTTACATTTTCTTTCTTAGCCATGTCGATCAAGGCATATAGATGATCGAGACTTGAGTGTACGCAGCCGTCGCTGACCAAACCAAGAATGTGTATGGCGGAGTTATTGTTGCGTGCGCGTTCCAGCGCTTCCAACAAAACAGGATTGGCAAAAAATGTGCCGTCGGCAATCGTTTCACTTATCTGTGTAAGTTTCTGGATAACAACACGACCGGAGCCTATCGTTAAATGCCCCACTTCGGAATTGCCCATTAACCCAATCGGCAAACCAACTGCTGCGCCAGAGGCATCAAGCAAGCTGTTGGGAAACAGCTTAAGCATTTGCTGGTAGTTGGGAGTTTTAGCTGCCCTAATTGCGTTACCTTCGGATTTTTCTGTTACGCCCCAGCCGTCTAAAACTAATAGCGTGACGGGGTTCATGGTTTCCTATCCTTATTCATAGTTTGCATTATTCATAGTTTGCATTCGTCGATTGCGCTCCAGCGAAAGCTTCGCATTCGCTTGCCATCCAGCTCTTCCACGTTCGACGACACGTTTAGTGTCGTCTCATTACTGCGGATTGCTCAGTCGCAATGCTTCGTTTTGCTGTTGCTTGTTGGGCTAATCATAGACTAAATCGTAGACGCGAGGATTTCAAGAGTTTAGGATAAATCATGAAAAACTTGATGTCTTTTAGCTAAGGGAAAGGTTGGTCGGCACATGACAACGGGTTCTGAACAGAAGTTACTGAAAGAAGTACAAACGCTGAAATGGACATGTGTTGGGCTTATCGTCGTCACATTAGCCATTCTCTTGTACGCAATGGTGACCATTTCCCGAGTAACTATTGATGTTTACGACAAGGTTACCGAGTTGCGCGTGATGGTTGAAGGCGTAGATGCCAGGATGAAGAGCCAGCACAGACATGCACTTCAACGAGCCGAAGACGCAAAAGTTCACGGCAAATAGTTATTTGCACGCGAAATTTGTAGGGGCGCATTGTATGCGCCCGGACTAAGTTTCCAATATTTAAGTAGCTGCCATGTAAACATCTTGCAAAGCGGATACTTTTGTCATAGTTGTTTTGGTGAGGCGTCAATGCCCGTTATTGTGCTGGCAGGAGAAGAAGACTTTTTGTTGGGTCGGCGTATTGCCGAGCTAAAAGCTGAGCTTGTCGATCCGCAATGGGAAGCATTCAACTATGTGCGGATGACCAATCCTGATTTGCAGACAATCAACGACAATTTGGCCAGTCTGCCATTTGGTTCGGGCAACAAGATGATTCTTATTGATCGCTGCGAACTATTCACCAAAAAGAAATCTGCAAAAGACGACAGTGAAAGTGACAGCAAAGCAGGCAAGCGTGAGCTTGATGATTTTAATAGCGCTTTATCTGTTGTTGCTGAAAATACTTATGTTGTTTTTGCTTGCCCGCACAACTTTGATAAGAATCTCAAGACATCGAAGACAATTAGCGCGCACGCAAAAATTGAGGAGTTTGTCCGGCAAAAGTATTACCCGGGTTCGCGCAAAGGAAATATTGAAACCTGGTGCCGTAAAGAAGCAAAGCTCCATGGTGCAACAATGGATGATGAGGCAATTTATTATTTAGTGGACAGTACTGAAGCTGATCTGCGTGCCATCGCTATGGAAATTGAAAAGGCTGCCACTTATCTCTTGCCGGAAAAGCATATTACTTTGGAAGTTGTACGTAAACTCAGCTCTTATCATTCGCATGTATTTACGCTTGCAGACGCCTGGGCTGCCGGCAATAAGCAAGAAGCATTGGCAAGTCTTGATGAATTGCTTAGCAGGCAAAGCGGGATTCCAATTATTGCTTTCTTGCACACCACCATGTCTCGCTGGCTTGATACAAAGGCTTGTGCCGATAAGTTGTTGTCCGATATGCCGGGCGGTGCCGGTGTTAATCGTCGGGAAATATCTATAACGGAAATGGCTCGCAAGGTTGCCTATGAAATCAATTCACGTGATTGGTTGGTGGAGACGGATTTAAAACGCATTCGCAATTTGTCATTGAGTTGGTTGGTGGAAAAACGTATGCGCTTGTGTGAGTTGGAAAATCTTGTTAAAACAGGGCAGATGTCCGACAAGCACGCACTAGTATCTTTCATAGCCGGGTAACAAATGAACGACAGTAGATTTGTAATTGACGAGATTACATCCAAAGACACGTGGCAAATTTTTCGTGTTATGTCCGAATTGGTCGAAGGCTTTGATGCAATGTCCAAAGTTGGATCGGCTGTCTCTCTATTCGGTTCGGCACGCATTGCGCAAGATAGCAATGAATGCAAGTTAGCGGAAGAGATTGCTTTCAAATTGGCTCAGCGAGGCTTTGCCGTAATCACAGGCGGTGGCCCTGGTGTAATGGAAGCGGGCAACAAGGGAGCCAAGGCTGCCGGCGGTGTATCCATTGGACTGAATATTCGTCTGCCAAATGAAGAAAAGCCAAACCCATTTCAAACTATCGAGCTGGATTTTCGTTACTTCTTTATTCGCAAGGTGATGTTTGTCAAATACGCTATGGCTTTCGTGATGTTGCCAGGTGGTTTCGGCACGCTGGATGAATTAACAGAAGCGCTCACCTTAATTCAGACTAAGAAGATCAAGCGATTCCCGGTATATCTTGTTGGCTCAAAATATTGGCAGCCGTTTATCGACTGGATGCAAAATACAATGCTGCCGCAAGGGTTTATTTCTCCTGCCGATATGGACTTATTTGCAGTATATGACGATCCGGATGAACTCGTCGAGCACATAGCCTGGTGTGAGGCGGAAAAGTGCTACGACAAACCAGAGCTAAAGAAACCGGAAAATCCCTAATTTCATTTAAGCCGAAGTCAGTTAAGGAAAACTTGTAAAAACCCGGCCGTGCCTTGATCTTGACCTATAATTCAAGGTCTAGTCGCCACGCGTGTTAGGCGAGCTGAAGGGGGAAACCTTGAAAATTGCCGTCTGTATAAAGTCAGTTCCAGATACTGAAGCCAAAATCAAAGTTGCTGGTGACAGCAAGAATATTGATACAGCTGATGTCCGTTTTATTACCAACCCATATGACGAGTTTGCTATTGAAGAAGCTTTGAAGCTGAAAGAAAAGTTCGGTGGCGAAACCGTTGCCATTGCAATCGGCGGAAATGAAGCAACCGAAGTACTGCGTGATTCATTGGCTCGCGGTATCGATTCGGCAATTCACGTAAAAGATGCAGAGTTGGAAAATCTTGATCCTTTGAGCACGGCAAAAATTCTTGCTGCTGTAATCCAAGAGGGCGGTTACGACGCAGTATTCTGCGGACAGCAAGGAGTAGGTGGAGACAACAGCGCTGTTCCATCCATGCTCGCTGAGTTTTTAGACATGCCGCAAGTTGCGATGACAGTGAAGCTTGAAGTTGCCGACAATAAATTCAAAGCTGAACGCGAAATCGAGGGCGCACATGAAATTGTTGAAGGCAGTTTACCTGCTCTGTTCAGTGCTCAGAAGGGATTGAATGAACCACGCTATCCTTCAATCAAGGGTGTGATGGCAGCGCGACGTAAAGAAATCGCTGTTAAGGATGCTACTGCACTAGGCGTCGCCGGTAACTTTTCTGCAGACAAGCGCAAGATGCGCTTGAAGCAAATGGTTATGCCGCCGGAAAGACCGCAAGGTAAATTGATTGACGGTGATGTAGATACACAGGCTAAGACCCTGGTGAAGCTTCTCAGAGAAGAAGCCCACGTGATCTAACCCGCTCATTGTAGGGGCGCATTGCATGCGCCCATGACTAAATTTTAGGAGTTACAAAATGGCACAGGGAATTTTAGTTTTCATCGAGCAACGCAACGGACAAGTAAGAAAGTCCAGCTTAGAAGCGTTGTCTGAAGCAGCTCGCCTGATAGGCAATGTTGGCGGTTCTGTCAGTGCGGTTGTGGTTGGTCAAAATGTAAAAGGTTTGACCGCAGAGATAAGCAAGTACAAGCCGGCAAAAATATTCGTTGTTGATAGTGGCGATTTTGCTAACTACTCAACTGAAGGTTATGCGCAAGCTGTTACCGAGGCAGTAAAGAAAGCTGACCCGGCATTTGTGTTCAGCGCTCAAACATCAATGGCTAAGGATCTAATTCCACGCGTAGCTGCGAGATTAGATGCGCCAATTGCCACGGATGTAACTGAAATTAAGAGCGAAGGTTCGTCTTTGACAGCTGTAAAGCCAATGTACTCAGGCAAGGCTTATGGCGTTTACGAATTTGCTTCACCGCTTGTGTTTATCACTTTGCGTCCAAACAGATTTGCGTTGTCGGCAGCTGATGCAGGACACCAGGCACAAGTGGAAGACTTGGCAGTATCTGCAGGCAACATTCGTGCCAAGGTTGGTGAGGTTCATGCCGCTAAAGGACAAACAATTGAAGTCTCTGAGGCTCCAATAATTGTCGCCGGCGGTCGTGGTATCAAAGGACCGGAAAATTGGCCGGTGCTGCAAAATCTTTGTGATGTACTGGGTGCAGCGCTTGGTGCTTCACGCGCCGTAGTTGATGCCGGTTGGATTGACCACCAGCATCAAGTTGGACAAACAGGTAAGACAGTAAGCCCGCAGTTGTATATTGCTTGCGGAATTTCCGGAGCCATTCAACACTTAGCCGGCATGTCATCTTCCAAAGTTATTGTTGCTATCAATAAAGATCCGGAAGCCCCTATTTTCAAACATGCCACCTACGGCATCGTTGGTGACGTTCTGGAAATCGTGCCGAAAGTTACGGAAGAATTGAAGCACATGAACGGCAAGAACTAAACAAGTTCGTTGTTCCAAAAGGGCGCATGCAATGCGCCCGTACAAAAACAAAGACGAAAGTGCTTTACCGGCAAGCGACTTGTCCGTATTTCTTCTTGACGTAATCATTGACCATAGCGATGAAGTCAGCTGTTAGAGTCGGACCAGCTAGGGTTGTTACATGTTCGCCGTCGATATAGACTGGTGCGCGTGGTTCTTCACCGGTGCCAGGCAGTGATATGCCTATGTCGGCATGGCGCGACTCACCAGGGCCATTGACGATGCAGCCCATTACAGCAACTTTCATCACTTCTGAACCGGGGAATTCCTTTTGCCAAATGGGTCTTTCTCTCTGCAGGTGTTCTTGAATTTGCTTGGCTAATTCTTGGAAAACCGAACTTGTTGTCCGTCCACAGCCAGGACAGGCTGTTACTTGCGGCGTGAAAGATCTCAGTCCAATTGATTGGAGAATTTGTTGGCAGACCAAAACTTCCTGTGTTCGGCTAGCTCCTGGTTCAGGAGTCAGGCTCGCTCGAATTGTGTCGCCTATTCCGTCTAGGAGCAATACGGACAATGCTGCAGTGGAAGCGACGATTCCTTTTGTAGACATGCCGGCTTCCGTAAGACCAAGATGCAAGGCATAATCGCAACGGCTTGCCAGTCGTCTGTAAACTTCAATTAGATCCGGCACTTCCGATACCTTAGCCGACAAAATAATTTGATCGTGGTGCATGCCGTAAGATTCTGCCGCTTGTGCTGATTCAATGGCTGAGGCAACGATCGCTTCAATTAGCACTTCGTGAGCATCTCTGGGTTGCTTAGATTTGGCGTTTTCATCCATCATGCGCGCCAATAGTTCTTGATCAAGCGAGCCCCAGTTGACCCCTATGCGCACAGGTTTGTCATACTTAAGCGCTACATCAATCATGGATTTGAAATTGTCGTCGTGCTTGTCACCGCGTCCGACATTGCCAGGATTGATACGGTATTTGGCAAGGAGCTTGGCGCAGTCCTTGTATTCGTTTAAAAGCAAATGCCCGTTGTAGTGGAAATCACCAACAAGTGGAATATTGGCTCCTAACATTTCCAGTTCGGAGACAATTTTAGGAACGGCTTGTGCAGCTTCCCGTGTATTTACGGTGATGCGCACAATTTCTGAACCGGCTTCGGCCAATTCAAATATTTGTTTGGCTGTGCCTGCTGCATCTTCTGTAGCCGTGTTGGTCATTGACTGCACCAGTACCGGATGGCTGGAGCCAATAAATTTGTCGCCTACCTTCACGGAGGTGGAATTGCGTCGCTGGTATCCCTGCATAGTTGAGCAACCTTAAGCGGATCACATGTGATCTCTATATGATTGACCAAAAATAGCATATTAGGCTCCGAAATCCCAGATCTCAGGCATGTTTTCCCTAATACTGTACAAAGGTTGATTAGGACTTAAGATTACGTGGTCTATGACAGGCACGCACAGCGTCTTGCCTGCCTTTAAAAGTCGATAAGTAATTTCAATATCTTCATCCGATGGCTCAACGCGTGCCCCTGAAGGATGATTGTGGCAGACAATTATGGAAAAACTGTTAGCTGCAATAGCTGCCTTAAACACCTCGCGTGGGTGCACTACGGATGATACCAGTGAGCCATGCGAGACTTCATGCAATCCAATGATGTCTTGTCGTGCATTTAAATGTAAGCTGACAAAGTGTTCTTCGGTTGCATGTCTCAGTGGTGCTAAATAAAGATCAACATCACTTATTTTTCTTAGACGATAGAGATTTGCTTGATCAAAATTTTCGTGCACCATACACAGTTTTATTTGCGGTACCGCATATTGAAGCCTGGATGCCAAAGAGAAACTACTTGCCATGACGCTTACCCCTCAGTGTTGATACTGTATAGACGGAAAAGTGGGCAAAAAGTTCACAGTCAAGAGGTTAAATGTGCACGTTGGCGAAAATTTCTAGCCGACCTTTCTCTTTCTTTTAGCCGACCTATTCACCGTTGCTTCTGCAGCAGTTATATAGGCTCGTAGTGCCTGATTCATCAAAGAGGTGTATTGCTGACTCCTTTCTTTGAACCAGTCTAGAACGTCGGCATCTACTCGAAGACTTATTTGAGTTTTGATTGGTTTATAAAATTTGCCAACTTCGGCGTTTGACCAGTCTAGTCGCTCTGGCATGTCAGACGTGTTGATTTCTTCATCGGTCATGGCTCTAAGTTCGGCTAGTTCAGCGAGCAGTTCGGCTGACATAGGCTTCACTCTCTTTGCTCGTTGCCTTCCGTGCTGAGATGATCCTGATAACCGTTTCGCCATTTTCATTTTCCCTATAACAATGAGACACATATAGAATTACGTTATGTACCAAACCCAAAGTGACATAGCGGTCCTCATTACCAACTGTTCTGTCAAAGTCGTTAAGTTGCTTATCGTCATCAAACACCTGCTGAGCTAATTCAAAGCTCACTTTGTGCTTCTTCTTGTTGGTTTTGGCCTTTTCAGGATCCCATTCGAATAGCATGATTGTTGTTCGTATAACGATATTGTATCACAAAAACATATGACAACATTGTTTCAAGAGTAAGTGCCTTTACTATTAATACGGAAAAACAAACAAAAAGTTCACAGCCAAGAGGTT
>JAKFVJ010000003.1 GCA_021732245.1 Candidatus Obscuribacterales bacterium
TCCTTAAATTCTTTTGTGTAAGTTGAGTTAACTCTTTTCCGATTAACCATGTGTCACTCCTTTTCAACATTCTATGTGATCGGAGCGATTCTCTTTGGTTACTGTCCGTTAAATCGGGGAAAGGTCAGAAGTGGCATGCGTCGCAGAAGCTGCAGGAGTTCAAGGATGGCACATGCGTGTTGGAATTCGAGACGCGCAACTTGGAGGAGGTAAAGCGCTGGGTTATGACATACGGCGCGGAGGCGGAAGTTCTAAAACCTGATCGCCTCAGGGAAATGGTGACTCGCGAGCTTCAAGAAGCAATGAAGCATTATTCAACCGTTGTTAAAGGGAAGATGGCAGTGACAGCCTCATTTGTTTAATGGAGTAAACAACATGTCAATTCCGGCGTATCAAGAATTATATAGAGACATGCTTAAGACTTTGTCAGATGGCAAATCGCGCTCAATGAGTGAGTTGAGGGCAGCTTTAGGTGACAAATTTGGGATAGATGAAGAGCAAAGAAAACAGTTGCTTCCTAGTGGTAGTCAGCGACTATGGGACAGCCGGGTTGGTTGGGCAAAGACATATTTAGTCAAAGGTGGTCTACTTGCGCAGCCCAAGCGAGGCATTGTCGAAATCACTGAGAGAGGCAAGCAGGTTCTAAAAGAGGATCCACCAGTACTGGACGACAAATATCTTGTACGCTTTCCTGAGTTCAAAGAATTCGCAACTCCGACTTCTCGTAATGGTGAGGGAGAAGAATTTGTTCCTGAACCAATTGAATTGGATCAAACTCCGGAAGAGCTGATAGAGTCTGCCTATCAAAAAATGCGTAGGCAAATTGAATCAGAGCTTCATGAAAGGATTATGACTTGCTCTCCCAAATTCTTTGAACAACTTGTAGTGGATTTACTTCTAGCCATGGGTTATGGCGGATCTCGCAGTGATGCCGGGCGCGCTATAGGACAGAGTGGTGATGGTGGCATCGATGGAATCATCAAAGAGGATAGGCTAGGGTTAGATACCTTGTATCTTCAGGCGAAACGGTGGACAGGGACGGTTGGTCGTCCCGAGGTGCAACGATTTGCCGGCGCTCTACATGGACAAAGAGCAAACCGAGGAGTTATGTTAAGCACTGGGACTTTCACAAGAGAAGCCCATGAATATGTCGGTCAAGTTGAAACCAGGATTATTTTGATTGATGGTAATTTGTTGACCCAACTAATGTTTGAACATGGGCTTGGATGCTCATCGCAGTCGACTTACGATGTGAAAAGAATCGATAGTGATTATTTTGAAGCGGAAATGGAGATAGGCTAAAGCTGTACGTTGAAACTGCAGATATCCTGCAGTCGCGACAGATATCTTTTATTTGTCAGCGAGGTGTGAACAGATATGATTCACAAATTGCACTAGCAAGCCACAAAGAGCCGGATGTACGGACCGGCAGAAGGAAAGAGCCGGTGGAGAATCGGGATTCCGGCCGCTGCACTTCTTATCTGATCCAATCAAGTCTTGACTTCGGGGTGTCACTGTGAATGATGGTAATAATGAAAACGTTCAAGTAGCTGACTGCATTAAGCTCCTCCGTGCAGAAGCCGACAAGCTGTTGCTTAGCCACGACAGAACACCGGAAGCACTACTAGCGTTACCAATGCCTCATGAAGACCGTGAGGCACAAAAGGCACTATCAATAGTTAGACGCACGGCTAAGCAATTGTTTTTGAGTGAACGTACGGAAGAGGCAATTGTACTGTTTGAAGGTGCATTAGAACTTGCAAAAGATTCAAGTTTTTCAAAGTTACAATGCAAACTACTTCGATCCCTTGGAGATGCACATAGACAACTTGGGAATTTTTCTGCGGCAGTTGATGTCTACCAACGTGGTTACACTCTTGCCGAAGCTACAAAAGAGCTAGCTCTTGCACGGGCATTTATGCATCTTCTTAATAAAATGCAGTCTCCAGAGGACAAGAGCTTTTCCCGACAGTCTTTTCGCCCTCCAGCAGATAACCTCTATTACGTTGGACAGACTAGAAAATCAGCTCATGTAACCACGCAAATCAAAAAGAACCTGCTCATACGTCAGTTCAGCCACAGACAACTGACGCCAACGCAATACAAAAAGGGAGCCACATTTAGCAATCTCTTTCGTGAAGGAATGCTACGTTCGGATCTGCCTACTTCCGGCAGCAAATTCGTTCAGCATACAATTGAAAAGTTATGTACTCAGAAAGAACCTGCCTGGGAGCTTTTTAGAACTCAACTAGAAGTCTGGTATCAGCACTTACCATCTGCCTATCGCCATCAGTTGCATGCGCGACTAACATCGCTCGACGACATTCAACATGTGAGCGCGTTTTTTGAACTGTTCTTTCATGAGTACTTCTATTATCGTCGGTGGAAATCACAAATTGAACCACTCATTGCTCACACCAGACCCGACTTCTTTGTGGACACAGGTGATTGCACATTTTACCTTGAAGTGCTTACTGCTTGGCGCAGGTCCGACACCATCGAAACAAAGGCCGTTTTACATGGCATTTTGAAACATCTGGACACCCAGGAGTGTAAACACCTTATTGAAGTACATTTTAAGAGTGTTCCACTCGTCGACTCTATTAAGACCGCTCGCCCAATTCTTGACGCCGCACTTTCCCGAGTCAATGCTTCAGAAAGCGGTGCTGATATCGATATCGAACAGGATGGATTGCACATGCGCATTACGGCGCACGCGAGAGGAGCTATTGTCACAGCGGGTAATGTTTGCCATTGGTCGCTACCCACACTTGATGCCAATGAAAGTGAGGTTGCTATACAAAGAGCGCTGAGCAAAGATCTTGCTTTTGCGCATCACGTGGAAGCTCCAATCGTCCTGGCGGTTTGTGCTAGAGACAATTCCACCATTGATGATATAGCAATTTCCCACAGACTCTACGGTACTATTGATATTCATTGTTCTCGCTCAAGTCCTGCGTCCGTTTTCCTCAAGGGTAATGGTGCAGGATTTGGACCAGAACACAACACTAGAATAAGCGCAATACTTTATTGCAGAAGACACTGGGATAGAGGTCGAATGCTTTATGACATTAAGCTCTACCACAATCCTTGGGCTCGCCATCCAATTCAACAATCGATTTTTGATCTACACCCGCAATTGGTGCCAGTTACAATGGAGGCACCCCATACTTTGCAATGGATTGGAGTTAACAATCAGACGTTTTGTTTTGGCAAGAAGTGACAGCAACGCTCATAAGAGGGGTGCTGTGGCTAAAACAGGAATTTTTGAGCCCGTCTCTACAATCCGACAGAACAAGTTAACCAGCTCCATCTGATCGACATTCCGGCAGTGCGTGCGCGCGAGTGCGGGGCTACCGATGACGATGGCAAGTGATTGTGCGCGGGATATGGCGACGTTCAGTCGATTCTTGCTGAAGATGAATTCCAATCCGCGTGAAGACGCGTCGCCGGTGCTGGAGCACATGGAGACAATGACGACAGGAGCTTCCTGCCCCTGGAATTTGTCGACGGTGCCAACTTTGGCGCCTGGTAAAAGAGCCCGCAAGCGACGTACTTGCATGTTGTATGGAGCGACAATCAAAATGTCGTACAGCGTGAGAGGTCTAACCATTGTGCCGTCATTGAAGGAGCATTGAAGTAGTTGTTTGACGATATCTTGAATTGCTGACGCTTCTTCTTCGCTGTCCTGAGCGTTGCCTTCATGCTCAACGGGGACATACAAAATTCCTGACGCTTTCAATTCGACCTGACCGTCGCCTGGGGTAATTTCAAGCATTCGCTTTTCTGTATGTGGCTCACTGCCAAGTCTATCTTCGTAGATGGCGCCAGATATAAAGCTGCAGACATCCGGATGCATGCGCCAACTTGTGCCGAGGAAAATACCGAAATGATCCGGGATTACTTGCGTATCCTGCAATAAATATTGAAGAATTGATTGCCCACTGTCTCCAGGATGTGTGCCTTGCATTGGTTGCGATAGTTGCATCTGATCTCCTATGACCACGATATTTTTCGTGCTTGGAGACATGCCGACAAGATTAGCGACTGATACTTGTCCAGCTTCGTCGACAAAAAGATAGTCTATGAGGTCGACAGCACCCTCTTTGCTAAACAGCCAGGCAGTGCCGCCAATTAATTGGAATCTGTCTTTCATACTGAGAAACTTTTGCGTAACCATAGCTTCAATATTGCTAGCAGTGACATGAAAATTTTTGGTTTCTGACTGTACTTTTGCGCCACGCAGTGAAATGCCCTTCTCCTCTGCCATCTTCGCAACTTTATCCATTAGATGCGCGATTGATTTGTGGCTGTTGGATGCGACGCCGACACGTTTTCCTTGACGTATTAATTCGGTAATTGCATAAGCAGCGGTATAAGTTTTGCCGCCACCTGGCGGACCTTGAATGCACAAAGTCGTGTCGCGCATTCTTGATATGACATCAGCTGTCCCTTCTGTCAAGGTTTTGCCGGGCGGCAATAGTGGACCTTCAGGGGAGCCTGCGATGCGCGGACGGCGACGCAGTAGAAAATCTTCAAGTGCTGATGGTATGCTCTTGCCCTCTGCATAAGCTTCGGCTGTTCGGAAAATAGAATTTTCAATGTCATCTGCCTTCACGAATTCATTCTTAATTAGGCTCAAGTTTGGTGGAGGTGCTTCGCCATTGTTGCCACGCTTCAAGATTACTTTGCCGTTGTCTACATCAATTGAGGCAACCATAATTGTTTGTCGAAGATCATGTGCATAAAAACATTCATTATCCGCATCAATTTTGGTATCTTGGCTCGGATCAAAGTTGTAGCTATAACCCAGTGATTTAGCAATTGGTTGTGGTGGTTGATTGTCTCTCACTAATCCTGATAGACATCCCGGATCATCAAACAACTCCTGCTCGGTCATATCGTGACGGTCGTACTGCGCCCAGAATACAGGCTTGGCTTCCCGCCAGTGAAATTCAAGCAAATGCGCAAGCAATAATGATATCTTCTGACGTTCATTGAGCTCAGATTCGTTTAGAGGAATTCCCCGCAACATTCTCATAGCTAATTCGCCTGCTTCTTTTCTTTTCAGGGCGCGGGCTGATTGTGGTTCTTCCTTAAATTCTTTGCCACGCCAGGCTATGGCATTTTCTTTCTGTATTTTACGCAGCCAATTAGCTAACTCTAGAGTCGAGTCGCAGTCGTCTTTGTTGTAATCGCGAATTTCCTTCAAGATGTTGGATGTTGTCCAGTCCGTACCGTCTTGTTCATCCAGCCAGCGTTGATAAAAAACAATTGAGTCTGTAGCGGTTGCGACTTCGGTTTTGCGCTTGCCTCGATAGATGAGTTCAATGCTTTTTATTGAGTAATTTGGTGTGCCCACTCTGAGCCCTTGCCTTAAGACAGCAAATAGATCAACAAACACCTCATTGCGCAAAAGTGCGTCCAGTTCTTTTTCTCTGGTACCATATCTGCCCATAAGCTTGCGCAGAGCAGTTTTTTCATAGCTGGCGTAATGATAAATATGCATCATGGGATTTTCTTGAAACCGGGCATAAGCAAAGTCAATAAATTCTTCAAAAGCTCGTTTTTCTTCTTCGCTGTTATGCGCCCACCAATCTATGAATTTCGTATTTCCATTGTCTGTAATTGTTGCTCCGAAAAGATACTCGAGTCCGCCATCGGCACCGGGGAATCCTTCCATGTCGAAGTAAATGTCCTGTGCTGTTTGCGGTGGCAATATCGTCAGTCCATAACCCTCGCGATGGGGAGTGATAACTTCGTATAAGGGTATATCTCGTCCGATCGAATCCACTTGCAGTTGAGCCTGGTGCTTCAAGGTCGAGAATGTTTCATCCTGCATTTTGGCAATCGTTGTTAACGATGTCTTGGCGAGATCCGTCATTGTGCTGATGCCGGCTGTATACAGCTTTCTAATTTGAACAGTGCGTATATTTGCCACGCGACAGAGATGATCTTTTCTTTCCATGATCTTTTCTGCGTGCGTAGTCCATCGTCCGAACTTTTCCATGCCCATGAAGTCTGGTGGACTGGCTGCGTCAAATTCATTCTGTTGTTGCAACAGAGCCTGGCGGAGCTGTTTGTAATAATAGAAGAAGTCTTGCATCCGATATGAATCTCGAACTTTGTTGCCCAGTACTACATGCATGTGCGCAGGCAGCTTCTCTTGTATTTTTGCCAGCATGTGTCCGTAGCAAGCAAGTTGCGTGAGGAAATAAGCCTTTGTGCTTAGTGCCAGCTTTGTATCCCAGGGCTCGTAATAATAGTCACCAAGCGAAGATGTAACGCCTTTGACTTTGACAAGAAAGTCAGCATAACCGGCAAATTCGTCATCGCAAAGCGCGCCTTGGTAGATAACTTCAACGCCTTCTTTCATTGCCTCGATAGTTGCTGCAAATTTATCCTGTGCATTGCCGGCATCGTAGACTGCGAGCCCCTGGCTTTTCAGGTGAGCGAGAAACTCTGCTTCATGGGCGAGACCCTTTTTTTGAAGCATCTTATCTGTATCGCTGTCTTCATCAGGCGTCAATTCGCCCGGAAATTCGAGGTTGTACCTGTCCATCCAGGTGATAAACTCCGACTCCATGAAGCGTGTCAGGTCGGAGGGGGAGAGGATTAGCCTGCTATCTTTCTTGTACATATACGAACATCCTACATGGCTCTACTGCAATATATCCGCATCCGTTAATTTTTAACGTTGGGAAGCTGTTTTGAGAGTGCTGGAAATTGACACTTGAAGTGTTGATTTCCAGCACTTGGCTTGCTATAATAGTGGCATGCTAGTGCCGAGAAATCTCAAAAAAGCCTTGCTTGAGGCTGCCAAAGACACCCCGGTTATTATGCTCAATGGGTCTAGGCAGACCGGCAAAAGCACCCTTATCCAGGGACTCTTCCGTGGTTCGTCGTCACCTGAATATGTAACCCTCGATAGTCTTGTTACGCTGGACTCTGCTCTTTCCGATCCGCAGCAATTTATCGAGAATTTACCGGACAGAGTAATAATCGACGAAATTCAACGGGCGCCGGAGTTGATGCTGCCAATCAAGTATTCAGTCGATCAAAATAGGCGTCCGGGCCGGTTTTTTTTAACAGGCTCTGCCAACGTTCTTGCTTTACCCAAAGTAGCAGACGCGCTTGTCGGACGAATTGAAGTTCATACTTTATGGCCGCTATCTCAAGGTGAAGTTCGTGGCGTCCGCGAATCATTTGTGGACACCATGTTTGCCACCACTGCCCTCAAACACGGCAAATCATTCAGACTGCCTGAAATGATTGAGCTAATGCATACAGGAGGCTATCCAGATGTTTTAAATCGCGACTCATATGCAAGACGTAAAAACTGGTTTGCTGGTTACATCAACACGCTGATTGAAAGAGATGTTCGCGATATTCGCAACATTGAGCAGTTGACAGTTATGCCCAAACTTTTGCAGCTGCTTGCATCACGGGCGGGCGGGTTGCTTAATTATTCAGATTTATCTCGCTCGTTGGCGATAACGGTTTCGACACTAAAAAACTATATGTCGCTTCTGGAATTGTTATTTCTCGTTGTGCCGATACAGCCATGGTTTGGCAATATCGGTAAGCGCTTAGTCAAGGCGCCGAAAATCTATTTGAACGACAGCGGATTACTTTGCCATCTTCTGAATTTAGATCATAAGGCGCTCAGTAATAGCCCATCATTGCTTGGCGCTGTGTTCGAGAATTTTGTGGTGATGGAGCTGATGAAGCAGATTTCTTGGAGCAATATCAAGCCTCGCTTGTATCATTTTCGCACTGAGAGCGGAAATGAAGTGGATATTGTTTTGGAAGCACCGGATGGGCGCATTGTTGGAATTGAGTGCAAAAGCGCGGTAAGACTTGGTTCAGGCGCATTCAAGGGATTGTCCGCGCTGAAGCAACTAACCGGAAAGAAGTTTCACCGCGGAATTGTTCTTTATGCCGGCAATGAAACACTGCGCTTTGAAAAAGATTTTCAAGCTGTGCCGATAAGCGCATTGTGGGAAACATTCAGTGGAAACGCTCCCCCACTTTCGTCTTAAGACTAGCTCTTATCTAGCTAACTATTGTTTGATGTCGCCACAGTCTTTTGATTCTGCATTGGGTACCTTAACCTCAAAGGATAGCTTGCGCTCATCGGGTAAGTTATATTTAATTACTCATGTTTTTCGCGCAAATTCAGGCTGTTTGTTAGCCTAGTTGTTGCGCTAAAATATATGCCTCTAATTGCTGTTAAGAGATTAAAAAGGCGTGCCACTCGACTATGCTACCGTGGAAGCGCTGCAGGACAATCATCCTGCCTGGCGGCTGCTTAGGGCCGAGCAAGCTCCTTTGATTATCAGTTTTTTCCACAAGGTCTTCATCACCCCCAACGTGCGCGTCATGGCGCAGTCAGATCTTGCCGAAGCTCTTGAAGATGAACTTTTTGCCGTGAGGGAAAGACTAGGTGCCGGCGCTTTTCCAAAAAACGCACTTAACTACCTCAATGACTGGTCTGCAAATGAAAAAGGCTGGCTGCGAAAATTCTATCCGTCCGGCGCCGATGAGCCGCACTTTGACTTGACGCCATCGACAGAAAAAGCAATCACTTGGCTGGCAAGTCTTATCGAGCGAACATTTGTAGGTACCGAATCAAGACTTTTGACCTTATTTGAGCTTTTAAGGCAGATAAGCCAGGGCAGTGAAATTGATCCGCAAGTGAGAATTGCCGAACTTAAGCAGCGCCGCGAGAAATTAGAAGCGGAAATGAAGAGGCTTGCCGATGGTGAAGTTGTCCTGCTTGATGACACGGCTGTGAAGGATCGTTTTCAGCAGTTTGTCGGCATGGCGCGTGAATTGCTTTCCGACTTCCGCGAGGTTGAGCATAATTTTCGCGCACTTGATCGCCACGCGCGCGAAAAAATTGCTTTGTGGGACGGCAGCAAAGGCGCCTTACTGCAACAACTTATGGGTGAGCGTGATGAGATAGTCGACACTGATCAAGGAAGAAGTTTTCGGGCGTTCTGGGATTTTTTGATGTCACAAAGTCGCCAGGAAGAACTGACGCAATTGCTGGAGCGCATACTTGTGTTGCCGGCTGTTGCCTCAACCAATCCGGATGTTCGGCTCAAGCGTATTCATTATGATTGGTTGGAGGCCGGTGAACATACACAGCGCACGGTTGCTCAACTCTCACAGCAGCTAAGACGTTTTCTTGATGATGCCACCTGGTTGGAAAACCGCCGCATTATGGATATTTTGCATGACATTGAAGCACGAGCTATCACACTGCGCGGCAGCCGCATTGATGAAGTGGTCAGCTATATAGAAGGGGACTCTGCCGACATCGATTTGCCCATGGAAAGACCTCTATATGTACCGAGAGTCAAACCGCGCATAAACAATATAGCTCTTCAAGCAGATGGTTGCGACATTGACGCGGCCATGCTTTTTTCGCAGCTGGTGATAGACAAGGCGGTTTTGTTGAAAAATATCCGCCAGGCGCTGCAAGATCGCACTCAAATAACCTTAACGGAATTGCTGTCCATGCACCCGCTTGAAAAAGGACTGGCTGAACTTGTGGCATATTTGCAATTGGCTACCGACGGTTTTAAGGCGGCAATTGATGAAAGTGTTGAAGACGTAATCGAATGGAATTCCGACAATGGCGGCAAGAGGGCACGTTTGCCTAGAGTGATATTTGTAAGGTAGGAATGAATGGCGGATATAAACGAGACAGTAACGGAAAACAGCATTGCAACCGAAAGTGCAAAGACGGTTGATCTTTCCATTGTGCTGATATCACTTTTGAAAAAAGTCGTCTATCAAGAACATGATGAGCGCCTTTGGTCGAGTCTGGTGCGCCTGCAACCGCGAGTGCGCGAGTATGTCTCCGTCTTGGGATTGCAGCTTATTCTTGACGAAGCGGAAGGCTATGCCTTTTTGCGCTCTCGCAATGTCGATGACGGCGAAAATGACTATGGACAATCCAATGATGATGGTATACCGCGTCTGGTGGCCAGGCGACCGCTGTCTTTTCCGGTCAGCTTGCTAATGGCTCTTTTGCGCAAGAAGCTTGCCGAATTTGATGCCACCGGTGGAGACGCTCGACTGGTACTGTCGCGCAGCGAAATAATTGATTTGCTTAGAGTGTTTCTGCCGCAATCAACCAACGAAGTGCGTGTCGTCACACAGGTTGATTCCTACATCAAAAAAATTGAGGACCTGGGTTTTCTCAGACGTCTGAAGGCGCAGTCCGGACAAGAGAGCACCTTTGAAGTAAAGCGCATCTTAAAAGCCTTCGTTGACGCGCAGTGGCTATCCGGATTGAATCAACGACTCAAAGAGTATCAAGACAAATTAACTCTGGAAACGGACGATGGCGAGGTGGAAGATGATGAGTGACGGTCAGGATTTACAGTTGCTGTTAGATGCGCCGGAGACCGATGTGCAACACACTTCGCCAGCAGAGCAAGCGGCACAACTGTCAGGTTTTCGCCTGCAGAAATTGGAAGTGTATAACTGGGGCACCTTTGACGGCCGCGTTTGGACTTTGGAGTTAAAGGGGCGCAATGCCTTACTGACCGGCGACATAGGATCAGGCAAATCTACTCTGGTGGACGCGGTCACCACTCTGCTTGTCCCTGCCCAGAAAGTGTCGTACAACAAAGCCGCAGGCGCCGACAGCAAAGAGCGCACACTACGTTCTTACGTATTGGGCCATTACAAATCCGAACGCAATGAAACGGGTGGAATCGCCAAGCCGGTAGCACTGAGAGACACAAATAATTACTCGGTAATACTCGGCGTGTTTCACAATGCCGGATTCAATCAGACGGTAACGCTTGCGCAAGTCTTTTATATGAAGGACAGCGTCGGGCAGCCTGAGCGATTTTTTGTTTGCGCGGAAAAGACATTGTCCATAGCCGGCGATTTTTCCAATTTCGGTACAGATATGAGCGGACTGCGTAAGAAGCTAAAGTCCAAAGCCGAAATATTTCCAAGCTTTCCACCGTATGGCTCCTGGTTTCGGCGCCGCTTCGGCATTACTAATGAGCAAGCACTGGAGCTTTTTCACCAAACGGTTTCGATGAAATCCGTGGGCAATTTAACGGATTTTGTGCGCAGTCATATGCTGGAACCTTTTGACGATGCCCTACGTATAGAAGCATTAATTCGCCATTTCGACGATCTTACCTCAGCGCACGAGTCGGTATTGAAGGCAAAAGATCAAATTGAGCGTTTGACGCCGCTGGTAGCTCTCTGCCGGCGCCACGCCGATTTAAAAGCCGAATGCGAGCAACTGCGTGAATTGCGAGACGCACTGCGCCCGTATTTTGCCGGCTTGAAGTTGTCTCTTTTGGAAAAGCATTTAGCTGAATTAAACGATGACTGGATGCGCCATGATGCGCAAATTGGACGCTTGAGCGAACGTTTGTCTTCTTGTCGCGAAGACGAGTCCAATTTGAAAAAGCAAATTTCTGATAACGGCGGCGATCGCATCGAACAATTGGGCAATGAAATTAGGCGAGCGGAATTAGAGCGCGACCAGCGCAAGAAAAAGTCCGATAGATATGCCGAGTTGGTCAAGCCTCTTGAATTAGCCGCAGTTACCGACGGCGAAGCCTTCTTAAAACAACGAAGAGATTTTGCCGCTCTAATAGAACAATTGCAGCTGAAAGAAGCCGATTTGCAAAACGAGCATACTGAAAGCGTGGTGCAGTTTCGCCAACTGAAAGACGAGCACGATAAATTAACCGCCGAAATTCACAGTCTCAAGTCCAGGCGAAATAATATTCCTTTCGAGCAGGTAAAAATGCGAGCCAATCTGTGCGCCGAGCTAAATTTGCGCGAAGACGAATTGCCTTTTGCCGGTGAATTGTTGCAGGTTCACGAAAAGGAGCGCGACTGGGAAGGAGCCATTGAGAGACTTTTGCGCAACTTTGGTCTTTCAATGCTGGTGGCTGATAGGCATTACGGGCAGGTTATGGAATTTGTAGATTGCAC
>JAKFVJ010000507.1 GCA_021732245.1 Candidatus Obscuribacterales bacterium
TTGGCTGTGATCAAGTAGACAAAGCTTGGCAGTTGATTACGCAAGCGCAGCAGCAGGGCGTAAGTGTAATAGCCGAACCACAGTTAGCTTCGGAATTGGCTAATTACTACAGGCAACGTGAACAATTTGAAAAGGCGATTGAACTTTTGCGTCCACTTGCTCAGGCGGGAGTGCCGGGAAAACGGGGAGAGCTTGCCGACTTGGACGCTCTCTGGGGAGATATTGCCTTGCGCGATGGCGATCTGGAAAAAGCCTTGCAATGCTGGGAAGAGGTTAAGCAGCTTGCTGAAGGAAGCCGTTATGCTGAGGCGGACGCAAGGCTTGTCACCATCGATCAAAAATTAGCCGACAAATATGCCTCTTCAGGTGACGACGCTAAGGCACTTTCTTATTTGACCAGGCTGAATACTTCCGTCGAACGTCCGGCAAATCTTGAAAGAACTGCCGCTATCTATGAACGTAAAGGCGATCTTGATTTGGCAATTGACCAATATCAAAAGGCAATGATCCTCTACGGACAAGAACCGGCAGCAGATTTGATAAAGCAAAAGCTGGCAATACTTTTGGAACGACGTGGTAAGGAATTGCTCGATAAGGGTGAATCCGATACCGGTTACGGATATCTGCAGCAAGCCAAAGAAATGGATACAACCATGGGCGGCGGTAAGGTTGCTCTACGTGGTGTCAATGTTACTTTCTCCGGCAGTGTTGCATCAATTAAAGGCAATGTCTGGAACCCCGGACCAGATCAAATCAGTACACTTTCGTTGAAAGCAGATCTATATGATCCTGCATCTGGAAGAGTTATTTGGCAGCAAGAACGAAGAATTATTGACGAATTTGAAATTCCTCTGTCTCGTGACGAGACAAGACCTTTTCAATTCAGTGCTGGTGGTGCCTCATCCGGCTATGAATTCAGAGTCTATCTGGATGGCACTTTGTACAAGTCTTACACCTTAGGATCATCGCTGCCAAAAGCAGCTCCTGTTAAGGCTCCCAGCGTTATAGAGCCTGGAGTGCCTGCACCGTTACCTGCGCCTGCACCACGCCGTGAGATACCTGAAGACAAGACTCTTAAGGATCTTGATCTCTAAAGATTTCCTTGTGAATAGGAACATTAGACGGTGAGGCTTCATCTGATGCAACACAACTACTCAATTTGTTTCTGTTGCTTCGGCAGAAACTAGGAGGTCTGTTATGGACATTAAGGAACGAGATCGTGAGGTAGTGCAGATTACAGAAAAAACAACAGATGACTCAAATGCTGGGGTCAATCTACTGCTAGCCCTTGTATTAGGTGCTTTGATTGTTTTTCTTGTCTATTTGGTTAGTTCAACTGCCATAAGCACGTGGTACCCGGCTCAAAATACGGAATATAGAGTTGAGAGAAACACTACTATCATGCCGGCTGCCCCTACCACAGAGAGTACAACTCAGTCTCAAACGACAGAGTCGACTACTTCAATGCCGGAATCTAATAGCATTCCACCGCAAGGTGAAACTAATTCTCAACAGTAGGATTTAGTTTTTGATCTCAATCTGATAGGTAACTTTTGTCTCGCCGTGAGCGGGAACTTGTACCTTGAATTCAAAAGTACGTGCGTCCTTTTTCTCAAAGGGCGCACTTGCATTTAGAATCTTCCACTGCCCTTGTGCGTGCTCGACAATTAAAACTGTGACTGGTTTATCTTTTTGATTGCGTAGCTCGACTTCCCAGGTGAGTCTGGTAATCCGATCGGATACTTGCAGAAAATTGGTTTGCTTGTGTTCGCACACGACATCAAAGGCGCTGCCTAGTTGTAGTTTTATGCTCTCATCTCTGGGCGTGTGGTTGATTGAATCTTCGCCGACAAATTGCAGGGAGCCGTCTTGATCCTTTTTGTAGACGCGGATTTTCCCTTGAGGTAAGGGCATTCCTAGATTATTAGTCTTGCTGTTCTTTATTTCCAGTTTTACATTTACTGGTTGTTTGTCGTCTTGATCAGGTATCTGCCAAAAGATAGGCTGTGATTCTGTGACTAATGTTTTCGTAGCTTTAATATCTGCAGCGTTGAATAAACTAATCTGCTTGGTTTCGTTTTGATTAACGTCACTTACTCCATTTAACTTATACAGGTGATATTCAGCAAAAGACTGTTCGGCAAAATTTTCTTTGGCCATCGCCATACTGCTTCCTGAAAATGCCATTGAGCGAGGCGCAGGGCGTGGCACTAGATGCGGGGTGCCTGCCACTAATTTCAGTGCGGCATCTTTATAGCTGGCACCGGATGTGTTATTCAATGTCACCCAACTTGTCAGATCAACCTTGGTGTCGTCTTCATTGGCTACGGCTATATAATCGCAATGCCAATTTAGACCTTGGGTTTGATAGGCAATTTCTGTTTCGTGATTACCGGGCTTATTGGTTTCAATTTTCCAAAGCAATGATGGCTTGGAGACAAGCCCTAAAGGAAGCCCGGACAGCTCAATTTGACCTTCTGGATTTAGGATTATCGAGTCGGCGGTTTTAATTACCAGTGCTTGGGTGGTCATGGACAAATTGCCGTTGCCATCGGCAATTGTTGCTTGGGGCGCATTCAGGAGTGTTCCTGTAATGTCATTTATTTGTCCATTACCTAGGAATTGACGAAATCTGGCTTGTTTGCCGATTGATTTAGCAAGAATAGTGTTTGGGTTTAAAAGGTCGTATTGATAATTTTGTTCTCTGACAATTACTGAATTCGGTGCTGTCAAAGAGCGAAAGCTAACAGACGTCGGATCGATTTGGGCAGCTACATCTTCAAAACGAACGTCATTTAGTCCTGCCTTCAATTCAATTGCTCGGACATCTTTAACCAAGCCAAAATTCTGATTGTAGATTGTGAGACTGACACCTTTTGATTCGCTGGCTGTTTGTTCTGCCTGGACAGGTTGCCCAACCAAAGCTAAAGCTAATGCTAGTGTTGCTAGCTTGGATGTATTGTTCATATTTTTTCTCCGACTATTTGAGTATGTCTTTTAGTTTTTTAGCCATAACGACATCCATCTCGTGACCAGCTTTGATGCTGATGAAACGAGCTTTTATCGTCAGTGGATTGATACCGCAAAGTGCCAGGTCGCCTATAAGATCAAGAAGCTTGTGTCTGACAGGTTCATCCTCGAAGTGCAATGGCTGTGTGAAACCATCGGCTGTTAGGCTTACTACATCTTGACTCAGACCAAGCATTTCATGTTCCTTGAGAGAACCAAAAGTCCTGGCGTTGAATATCTCTGCCGG
Source organism: Candidatus Obscuribacterales bacterium (assembly GCA_021732245.1). Taxonomy (GTDB): domain Bacteria; phylum Cyanobacteriota; class Vampirovibrionia; order Obscuribacterales; family Obscuribacteraceae; genus SBAT01. The sequence goes on from JAKFVJ010000507.1 coordinate 3,257, forward strand.
AGCCATGGAGCTTGTCCAAGTCTGCCAGCGCTTACCTATCTTTGGGTGGTTCCAGTCCATGAGGTAAGTGACTGAAAATGTCTCGTCAGGAATAGCCAGAAGCATTCTGTCGCCCTTGGCGCAAGTAATTGGTTCCTTGAGCTCGACTGTTGCCGCAGGTGGCTCTGGTTTAAGTCCATTACATTCAAATAGGTTAAACCAGATTTTGGCGCTGCCATCGCCTAAAGGCATTTCCGGACCGTCTACTTTTACAAGCAGGTCGGTCAAGCCAAAGAGACTCGTGGCGCAAAGGAAATGCTCAACAATACAAAGACGATTGGAATTTTTGCCGAGGACAACATTGCGCAAAGTGTTGACCACGCTATCTGCATTAGCTGGAACGTTTACTCCGCCGGGTAATTGAAAAACAATGCCATGTCCTGGCTTTTCAAAAGTGATCTCGACTTTGACGTTTTGTCCAGAGGTCAATCCTTTGGATTCAAACGTAATTGGCTTTTTGTCCAATAGATTGGATTGCATACATGACCTCTATTTTGCTGTCGCCATTGCTTTGCCGTTGAGTTGTGCTTCCAGCTCATCAACTTTCTTTTGTAGGGCGCGCAGCTGTTTGTACATTTGCTCGCCTTTTCTGCCGTAAGCGACGTTTGTTAAGTGTTCACGTGCAGGTAGTGCCGGAGAACCGACTACTACAGCATCTTCAGCAATGTCGGACAAGACGCCTGCTTGTGCTTCGATAATTGCGTCAGCACCAATTGTGATGTGATCCTTGAGACCAACTTGGCCGGCAAGAATGGCTCTATCGTGAATTTTGCAAGAGCCGGCAACCGCTGATTGTGCGATAACCAAGACATCCTTGCCTATATTGCAGTTATGAGCAATCATAACCAAGTTATCTACCTTGGTGCCGGCGCCAATTTTTGTTGAGCCGACAGTTGCTCTGTCAATTGTCGCATTTGCGCCAATTTCACAGTCATCTTCAATAATTACATTGCCGATGTTTGGAATTTTGAGGTTGCTGTTTTGCTCTTTTGATAGCGGTGTAATACCTGCTAATCTGCGCTCGATATTGGACATCTTTTCTGTGACATAGGAGAAGCCATCGGAGCCAATGCTTGCACCTTGTTGAATAATTACACGATTGCCTATTTGTACGTAATCTGCAATTAAGGAACCTGGATGTAATAAGCAATTGCGTCCAATGTTTACTTTGCCGCCAATTACACAGTTGGCCATGATTGTTGTATTGTCCCCAATTGTTGAACCGGGACCAATAACAACATGAGGACCAATTGCAACCTTTTCACCGATGGTGGCAGTTTCATCAATAACTGCAGTTGGGTGAATTCCATTAGGAGGAATGAAGCGTTTTGGCTGCATGGCGCCAAGCATTTTCTGCATTGCGAGAAGTGGTCGATCAACTGCAATATGAGGTATCGAGCATTTTGTTCCTGATGGAACAATTGCTGCTGATGCTTTGCACTCGTCAATGCGCTTTAAATATGCCTTGTCGAACAGTACTGCTAAATCACCTTCTTTGGCAGCCAGCGGATTCATGGCAAAAGTTGATACTTTTGTGTCACCATCGCCTACAACTTTTCCACCAATAAAAAAGGCTAAGTCTTTTAGCTTTAACTCTTGCGGCAACTTCATAACTGATCTCCTAAATTGCAAAGCCGAGCCTTGATTGGCCCGGCTTTGCAGTAATTTGTGCTTCGCAAATTCATAGAACTTGCTTTTGCCGGTGCCTTATTTCGTAGTGGCGTTGCCGGTTGTGGCGGCGCCAGTGGAAACAGGAGCACCAGCTGTTAGGCGCTTTAATACGCCTTCAGTAATGTCTGTTCCGCCCATGAAGACAGCTTGCTTGATCATCACAACATCAATCTTGCGAGCAGTAGCTTCTGCCTTAACGGCAGCATCTACGTCAGCTTCCAATTGTGTTTCCAAGGCTTGAGCTTTTGCGGACAGCTTTTTCATTTCATCATCAACGGTGGTTTCCAAGCGCTTCTTCAAGCCTTCCAATTCTGCTGGTGGCTTGTGGGCATTCTTGGCTGTGTCATATTCCTTTTGACCATCTTCCATGATTTTCTGTACGCGGTCTTGAGCCAATTTGAAATCTTTAGCAGCAGCTTCTGCTTTGCTGTAGCTTGTTAGCAGCTTTTCGCGGTCAATAAGACCAATCGACATCTTTGTAGTGGCTTGTTGGGCGCTAGCTGGCAGAGCCATAGTAGCGGCGAGTAAGGCTATGGAAAGCAACTTATGAGAGTTACGCATTTCTTTCTCCAAAAAGATATGTCTCAGGCATGTGCACACATGCATTAACGACGGGCACAGTTTACAACATTGGAGAGGCTTCATCCAGTGTGATTCGCACACTATTAACACCCTGTAATGGGCGATTTAGAATTTGTCGCCGAAGCCGACTGTAAAGCGTGGTGTCATCTTGCCTAAGGCAGTACTTAGCAGAGGGAAACCGTAGTCAAGTCTGATTACGCCAACCATGGGCAAATTGAGACGCAATCCGATACCAGCCGAGGCACCAATTGTTCCTCTCTGGAAAAAGTCGTTTGTCATGGCATTGCCACCGACAGCTCCGGCGTCTGTAAATAAAGCAAGTCTTGCGTGCTTATTTACTTTGTTGGCGACATAGTTATAAACAGAAGAACCGCTGCCTTTTGGCATAGGAATTTTGAAACGATATTCCGCAGTGGCCATAAGCATTGAAGAGCCTGTTCCCAGATCTGTGAATTGGCGATAACCGCGCAGTCCGTTATAGCCACCTAGTCGATACATGGCAAATTGCGGCATGCCACCCATAGCAGCGCCACCTTGGAAGTTGAATGCGAGATTTGAATTTCTTGTTACCGGTACGTATTTGCTAACGCTTGCACCCAAGCGCATAAAACTTGGTCCAGCCAAGCCCAGAGAAGGACCTCCTGATAGGCGTGCAACTGATCCTTTGTGCGGATCGGACATACTGTCTCTGGTGTCATATTGTATTGATGGACTAAAAGTTGCATAAGTGCCGCCTTGCAATTGTTGGTTGCGCACTTGATTGGCCATCTGATAGGCGGTTGCCGGGTTATTGGTGAAGCCTTGTTGAAGCGCTTGCTGAGTGAGATATTCAGTAGTGTTCATGTTATTGGCGAAATTTCCTACATCGAAGAGTTTGGTTGTTTCACCAAGTAAACCTAAATTAGCTGTTGTGTGTTTAGCTAAAGGTCTGCTGAATGTAGCGCCTAAACCAAAAGTTTGCTGCTGAGAATAATCAATCGTCATCGAGTTGAAGTCACGGGCAAACGCATTTAGAGCAAGTGATGTTTTGCTTCCCATTAAGTTTGGTTCGATCCATGAGCCTTCCAACTGATAAGTACGTCTGTTGGAAAGGAACTTATTGCCGCCGTTGTTCACAGTATTGGACAAAGAGTTCAACATGCCTGAGCCAATTTGCGCATTCATTTGCACAACTTGTCCGCGTCCGCGGAAGTTGGCGTCAGATACGCTAAATGATCCAAATGGACCGGCAACTGTGTCGACACCACCACCTAAGCCTACTGAGCCGGTGCGTTTTTCATCGACTTCCACCTTCAGCGTGTACTTGTTTGGATCAGTCGGATTTGGCGTAAGCGATCTTCTGATGTCCTGGAAATAACCATTGGCGTATAACTTGCGCAGGGCAGTTGTTAGATCGCGCTCGTTGTACACGGAACCCGGTTTGACCTTGATAGCGTTTTTGATGATGAAGTCTTTTGTCTTATGGTTGCCGACAATTTCAACCTTTTCGATCACACCTTCGTTGATGGTCATACCGATACTGCCATCAGGATCATCTTTTACATCAACGACACGTGCCAGCAAATAACCTTTCTCGTGATAGGTTTGCTCGACTTTATCAATTGCTGAAGACAGTTGATTTAAGTTCTGTGGTTTGCCTAATTGATCAGAGAAAGATTTGGAAATCTCCTCTGTGGATAAAGCGTTATTACCCTGGAAGGCAAATTGCGTGACAGGCGCATTTTCTTGTACGCGGATTTTGAGAAGTACGCCGCCTGAATTTAATTCCGGGACAACTTGCAAGTTGCGATCGTCAAAATAGCCCATCGAGTTGACTGCTTTTAAATCAGTCATTACCTGATCGCGATCGAATTTGTCTCCAGGTTTTGTCTTAACAACATTGAGAATGTCTTCTGTCGGAATAAGTCTGTTGCCTTCAACCGTGACGTTGTGAATGGTCAGATCAGACGGAATGCTATCTGGACTTGGAGCCGAATCGAGAGAATCTTGGGCAAATACAGGCGACAGTGTCTGCCAGCTAAGTAAAGCCGTCAAGGAAAGTGTAATTGCTTGGTAGCGACTCTTTTTCATGAATTCCGGCGGAAAGCTCAATGGACCGCAATTTTAACATGGTAGAAGCTCATGCCAAGAAGTTATTGACCCTCTTGACTTGTGCTTATTTTGTAAGCAACGGAAACCGGCACCTGTTGGGCATTTGAGAAAGGACGGGCTTGATAAAACTTACATTATTGACAAGTGTCTTCTGACAACGTGGATCACGGGCGCATGCAATGCGCCTCTACGGAGGACGAACATCCAAGTTTTATAGGATGGCTTTATTCGGCAAACCAGCCGACGGGCTGTGGATCAAGATTGATGTTTATTTGTTTGAGCTCAGTGTATGCCTCGAGTCCGGCAATACCAAGTTCTCTACCCCAGCCACTTTGTTTGTATCCGCCCCAAGGACATTCGGCATAGGTGTTGTGATAGACATTCACCCAAGTAATTCCTGCGCGAATTGCTTTCACAACACGGTGAGCACGTGTTATGTCATTGCTGAAAACAGCTCCTGCTAAACCATATTGGCTGTCGTTTGCTAATTCAATTGCTTCATCTTCCGTCTTGAATTTTTCAACTACAACAACAGGACCAAAAATTTCTTCTTGGGCAATGCGCATGTCCGGTTTTACGTTGCTGAAAATTGTCGGACTTACAAAGTAACCACTTTCCAGATCTTTTCCTGAGGCTTTGTCACCACCGACTTCCAATTTGGCGCCTTCTTTTTTGCCTACTTCAATGTATTCCATGACGCGCTTCAATTGCGTTTCACTGACAAGCGGACCCATTTCCGTATTCTCATCAAGACCTGGTCCAACTTTTATTTTCTTAGCGCGGGCAACCATCTTTTTGACGAAGTCGTCATAGATAGATTCCTCGACAATCATGCGCGAGCCGGCTGAACATACTTGACCGGCATTGCAGTAAATAGCAAAGAGCGCATAGTCGACTGCAATATCGAGATCGAAATCAGGAAAGACAACCATAGGTGATTTGCCACCTAATTCCAATGTCACTTTCTTCAAGTTCGACAACGCAGCTGAAGCAATTAGTTTGCCTGTTTTTACACTGCCTGTAAAAGCAATTTTGTCGACTTGTGTACTTTCAGCAATTGGTTGTCCGACATTTGGACCTCCACCAAGCACGATGTTGACTACACCTGCAGGTAATTCCAATTCGTTCAAAATTTCTGCAAGACGGACTGCCGTTAAAGGCGTGTATTCTGACGGCTTTAACACGCAGGTATTTCCTGCCGCTAATGCCGGAGCCAATTTCCAGGCAGCCATGAGCAATGGATAATTCCACGGAATAATTTGGCCGCAAACACCAATTGGTTCTCTTACAATTGTTGTAAAAGACGGTGCCGGCACATCAACTTGTTGACCGGATGGCTTGGTTATAAGTCCTGCGTAATAGCGGAAGCAGTTGGCGGCATCGCCTATGTCATAACGAGATTCGCGAATTGGTTTGCCACCATTCAATGTTTCAAGTTGAGCCAGTTCTTCTTTGTTCTCTTCTAACTTGTCGGCGATCTTAAAGAGAAATTGTGAACGCTCGGCAGCTGTTAGTCTTGGCCAAGGTCCTTTATCAAAAGCTTTGCGGGCAGCCTTAATTGCCTTTTCTACTTGCTTGCCGGAAGCTTCGGAGACTTTTGTCAGAACTTTACCTGTTGCCGGGTTGTAAAGATCTCTTTCTGTTTCCCCATCTTCAAATTTTCCATCTATCCAGAGTTGCCACTTTCGATCTACCTTGACTTTTGGTTCTACTAAAGTCTGAGTCATATAGAAAAATTCTCCGCTTTGCTAAAAACCTGATTAGCACCGACTTTCATCAAACGATAAAGTCAATTTGCTGTGAAACCTAAATAGTTTCAAGCGATCATAACATGCACATCCTGTTAAAATTCCGACCTATGGCAACTAAGAAACCCGGAACTTTTATATCCCTTGAAGGTCCTGACGGCGCTGGAAAAACCACGCAGTTGAAATTGCTTTCCAAGTATTTGGATTCTGTTAATTGCCAATACATAATTACTCGCGATCCCGGTGGCACACCGTTAGGCAAACAAATTAGACGCATCGTTCTACATTCAGAAGGTGATGTCTCTCCTGTTGCCGAGTTATTGCTTTATCAAGCAGATCGCGCGCAGCATGTTTCTGAAATAATTGGACCCGCCTTGAACAAGGGACTGGTTGTTCTTTGCGATAGATATGTCGATTCCACGCTTGCCTATCAGGGCTATGGTCGAAATATTGATCTAGGTCTAATTCGACAACTGAATGAAATTGCTACCGGCGGTCTAATGCCTGAATTAACTATTTTATTTGATATAGATAGCGAAGCTGGTCTATCACGATTGCATCCAAGCGGACACGATAGGCTTGAGCGTGAGGCAATGGATTTTCACACGCGTGTGCGCAGTGGTTATTTGGAGCTTGCCAAAGGAGAGCCGCATCGCTGGCGGGTTATTGATGCCGGACGTGCTATGTCGGCGGTTCAAGAAGACTTGCAGATGATAATTGCCGAAAAATTAGGTGTCGCAGTTTAGTCTTGTGTTTTTAGATTTTGATAATACCGTTTCCACGGCGCTGAGGTTTTATTTTCTCCGAAGCCAAACTGGCGAATTGTTCTCATCTGAAGAATCTCTTCAAATGCGGTGTCAAGACTAAAGCCAAGTCCGGGAATGCGTGAAGCGTGTAGCTTGTTAATTTGTTGAGCCATTTTTACAATCTCGTCAAAGGAAGCTGTGGCAGCTCGTTTGTAAAATGATTCGCTAAGTCCGTGCTCATTAGCTGATTTTTGAATTTGATTATCGGTCAAAAGTGATCTCAGCCTGCCTGTTGTTGGTTCAGGTATCCATTCGAATCCGGCATAATTTCCTTCCGGAGTATAAAGAATTACCCGGTCTTTGACGTCTGAATCGACCCTGGCATTTAGTCCATTTTTGGCTTTTACGTCGATGGAGCCATCCGGACGGTGAATTACTCTTTCAATCCGGCTGTGTCCAGGCATCACTACTTCGGTGTGACTTGGATAACGAATAATTTCTGGACGTGACAATTCTCCTTCTAAAGGTTGGCGGAAAACAGAAGTCAAATAGTCACTGTTATCCTCGACCCATGTTCTTAATTCCGGATCAGCAGATGTTGCTTCTACCTTTTGCTGGGGCTTAAATGGCAGCCCAGGTGGACTAGCATCAAAGCGCATATTGCTCGCTTTCTCTACGTCATTTAACAGCTCTTTCATTGCTGCCGCGGTCTGGTGTTCTACACCTTGACCATAAATAATTTCATCTACTCCAGTTGTGCAGACGGCGCGTATTTCGTTGAATAATTCTCGATCTTTCATGGCTATATCCATTAGTTGGACAACTTCATCAGGGAGAATTCGATGCTTTTCGGCAATAGAAAGGATTTCCGGATCCGAAATGGTTCGATTTTGATGCACTCTTTGAAGAAGACCTTTGTCGCCTGGGTAGTCTTGTGCTTTGATGTGGTCAGCCATTTGTTCCGGCTTCATCTTTGATAATTGGCGAGCTTCGTCTACAGCTGATTGTGGTGCCTTTGTATAGAAGCGTCGAATTACTGCGTGAGCTTCATCTTCTGAGAGATTACGCATCAGCGACTGTTGTCTATCAATTCCGGTTTCCTTTGTCTGCAGGACTGTTTTCATGCCGGCACCATCATTCCCGGGAGCCATTTGAATTGGCTCGTCTAAAGTAGTTCTAAATGATTTAAATGACTTTGCCATGGCACGTATGCCTGATATGGCCCCTGGTCCCAGCTCAACCGTTGCTGCACCACCAATTCCTGCGGCACCCATAAGTGGATAGTCGATCATCATCGAACCTAAGTTTTTGCCTAACCACTTTTTGTCATAGTCATGATGTTGCGGATTGAAAGCTGTGTCAATCATTGGTTGTGCCACCCTATTAGTGACATCCAAACCCAAAAGACCTAAGCCGATTTTTGGGGCGTATTTTGAAATTCCTGCCATTAAGGCTTCAGGATTTTTATCCAGGGGAGCCAAAATCTTGGTTGACTTCAGAAAACCACAAAGTGCTGCAGGACGTTTTAGGAGGTATGTAGCGAGTCCTGCCATGGCTGCAGCAGTCGCAATTTCGGGAGCTGCGCTCATTGGGTTTTTGATTAATTCTTGCGTCCTTTCGGTAACGCCGTTAACAAAATTGTTGGGAACAGACCAAATGAGGTCCAATTCGCGCTCCCACAAGTTTTTCTGCTGCTTCTCGCTGGGGATGGAACTGTAGCGATCAATATCTGACATCGGCCTTTCCTCGTAAAATCTGCCCGTTGCTGATTGCGGTCTGCAAATGAATCTATTCGGGTAGCCGTTAGAATAGACAACCCTTGGATCAAAGTAAGTGGGGGAAT
>JAKFVJ010000056.1 GCA_021732245.1 Candidatus Obscuribacterales bacterium
AAGGCGGGCGCGAAATCTTAAGGTAAGCAATTACCGCAAATCCGGACAGGACATATATCGCAAGGCTACAGCCTTTGAAGCACTTCTGGGCTACCTGCACCTAACAGACGAAACCAGGCTTTTATCTATCCTGCACTTAACCTTGAAATAAAACCTAAAATCTTAAAATATAGGTTCCATTCTTAAGGGTTCTTCTCCTCTGGTGATAATTTAGCCTTGGTGGCCCGTGTTTTACCTGCTATAGCAGTGGATGGTGGTCTTCGGCTTGACCATAACATCAGATAACATTTTTGAGAGCTTCAATAATTACAGCGCTGACGGCCTTTTAGTCAGCGATGGCAATGGAAAAATCGTTGCCTCTAATAATGCCGTCTCTAAACTTACTGGACGCGCCGCCGAAGAAATAGTTGGGCAGAACATCACCTCACTTCTTGCCTGCAGTTGTTTAAACGACGAAGAGAAGAACGGCAATCAGCTTTTACTGTCCACAGCTGAAGACACTAAACTGCATAGCGGGACTTTAATTTGCCCCAATGGAATGGACCTGCCAATTCCTGTGACACACAGTCCAATTGGCTCAGCCGACGGCAGCGCCGGCACTTTGACCGTACTTTACATAATTCAAGCAAGTTCCCTTCAGCAAGCGCAAACGGAATTTGTCAGCACTGTCAGTCATGAGTTGCGCACACCGCTTACATCAATCAAAGGCTTCGCCGACACAATACTGCGTGCAGGTGATCGACTGGATGCTGCACAACAAAGAAGATACATCGGCATTATAAAAGATCAAGCCGATAGACTTGCCCGTCTTGTTGAAGACTTGCTTGCCGTATCTCGCCTAGAAGCACGCAAACTGCAATTCACCATTCGTGCAATTGACCTGACCGAAGCTGTGCACAGAGTAATTCGCAACTTGATGGAAAAAGCCCGCAGTCATAAACTTGTCACCAAGTTACCCAACGGCTTGCCGCCTGTCTGGGCTGACGCCGATAGACTCGAGCAGATTTTAACCAATCTCATCGACAATGCGATCAAGTATTCACCACCTGATACCACAGTTACAATTGAAGCCAGAGAATTAACAGACAAGCCTCCGTTTTTGGAAATATCCATAAACGACGAAGGTGGTGGCATACCGGAAGAACATCTATCAGAAATCTTCAACAAGTTTAGTCGTCTGGACAATCCACTGGTCAGACAAACAGAAGGAACAGGTCTCGGGCTCTACATCACTAAATCATTAGTGGTGGCACTGGGCGGCAGCATTAGCGTAACAAGCCAGCCAAAATCAACAACCTTTACCGTAAAAATTCCTGCCGCTACTCTGGAAGAACAAGCAGCGCGAGGTAGAGGCTAATGATTCTACCGAAACCTTCAATTCTCATCATACATGAAAGCCGCCAAGCTGCTACTTACGCTTCACTTCTGGAAAAGACTGGCGCTAAAGTACACGCCGTCACATCCTTCGATGAAGCCAATGAATTACTTTCCTTCTTGCATCCGGATCTTGTTCTACTAGCTGCCACCATGCCTCAAGGCGACGGCAGACTTTACTGCCAACAGATAAGAGCAACGCTTGTGCATCCGCGTCCAGTGCTTGTGCTTATGCACTCTGGTGATGACGTTAATGAGCGCATTAAATCATTCCGTTATGGTGCCGACGATGTGCTTGCCGATCCAATCGACAAAAACGAATTAGCCATAAGAGTCTTGGCTCACTTAAGACGCCGCCAGGAAGAACTGTCCTCGCGTCTCACTCAATTGCCGGCGGCCACCCTAAGCCGGCGCATGCTTGAACAAAGTCTGGTATCAGATCGCACTTGGGCTGCCTTGTCTGTCGACATAAACAACTTGCGCGTTTACAACGAAGTATATGGAGACTTGGCAGGCGACCAGTTAATCAAGGCTCTCGGAGCCATTCTTGTTGACTCCGCTTCTGAAAATGACTTTGTCGGCCACATTGAGGCAGATGACTTTCTACTCATCACAGACTCAGCTACTGCCGAAGAAAAGGCCGAAAAGATTTGCCAACAATTCGATAGAGCCAGCAAACGTTTCTATCCAACTGAAGATATTGAACGCGGTTATTTAATTGCAACCGGAATTGGTGGCATCCGCAGGCGACTGCCCTTAATCTCCATTGCCATAGGCATAGTTAACAGCACTACACGCCGCTTCCAAAGCTATGTGGATGTCTTGACCAATGCTCATGATGTGCGCAGTTTGGCCAAACAGAAGCCTGGCTCAGGTTGGGTTTCCGACGGCGTTATGGAGCCGGGGGTTTACTGCAAGGATCCACTGCGTTCCCGCATTTTGGTTGTTGAGCCGGATGGCGCAATGGCTTGTCTCCTGCAAGAAAATCTTTCCCTGGAAGGTTACGTTGTCGAAGTAGCCTCGTCAGCTGCAGAAGCACTTGATCTGTGCCGTCATGAGCCACAGCCGGATCTCGTTTTACTCGAATCAACCCTGGCAGACAGAGGTATAGATGGCTGGGAATTTTGCCGCATGCTTAAATGCGACGACCACCTAGGTAATATTTGGGTCATTATGGCGACCGCCCATCCGGACCAGGTAAGAGCCCTGGAAGCCGGCGCCGACCTCTATTTGCCCAAGCCCTTCGACATCCCATCGCTGCTGTCGGAAGTAAATTCCTTATTGCGTTCTCGGCTTTACCGGGTAGGCAGAGCCAGTTAAGTAGTGGTTTTCCCATTTGCTATTGAAGCAAATTGTCTTAGGCTAACGCCTAATACGCTTAGGTGAGGTTTATGACAAGCAAATCTGCATTGGCTCTGGTGCTGGCTCTATCTGCCTTCAATTCACTGTCGACTCCCTCGTGGGCTCAAGAGCCGAAAGTCCCACACAGGCAAATATTAGCCATGGCCGGCTACACAGACAGTGAAAAGCCAAAAGTAATTAGCTTTCATGCCGACTGGTGTCCAACTTGCGATCAACTGCAACCATCAATCGACAAAGCGCAAAGTCGCTATGGCTCGCAAGTCGACTTCATTTCCGTAAATATCGACGATGAAAAAAACAAGGACATAATGCGTCTCTACAAAGTACGTGGCGTGCCGGAAGTTGTTTTCATCAATCCACGCGGCAAAGTCGTAAGCACATTTATGGGCAACGAGCCGAGACAATTGAAGATTGGCATGCAAAAGTTACTCGATGACAAATCAGATCATGGAACAGCCATCGCCAAAGGCTCAGGTACTACGCAGTAGTTTTTACTTTCAAATCAGCCAGTATCCAGTCAATTGCTTCTGTAATTTCTGAAGCAATGTAGTCAGGCTTAACAGGCCACTGATATGTACCATCAAGAACTTGTTCACCATAACCTGTGCGAACAAGCACTCCCTTGCCGCCGATGTTATGCGCAAGTTCTACATCTGTGGATTTGTCACCGACAACATATGAGCGATTCTTATCCAAAGACTGATCATCCATGCAAGCTCTTTCAACCAAACCAATTTCCGGCTTGCGACATTTGCAATTGCTGGTGAATTCCGCAACTGTGCCGTCAGGCAAATGCGGGCAGTAATAAACAGCATCTAAATGGGCACCGTCTTTTTCCAGCAGCCCAACAAGGCGATTGTTAAGGTCAAGAATGTGTGATTCCGGATAATAACCACGCGCGGCCCCTGACTGATTGGTGATTAATACGGCCGCCACACCAGCCTCATTTAGGCGGCGCACAGCCTGTGCAGCTCCAGGAATAAGCACTAGCCGCTCGAGTTGGCGGATATAACCATCTTCAACATTTAAGGTGCCGTCGCGGTCCAAATAAACAACAGGCCGGCCCTGTGGATTGGAAGTCATGGGCTAATTTTATCATCTGAGGACGGCATATTTGTTGACATTGACAACATATCTCCTATTTCTTGTCGCAGGGTTGTCTCTGACATGATAGGATTGCCTCAGGGTAAGAATTATTCGGGTATTCGTGAGTCAAACATGAGAATACAAGACGATAACGCGTCATTTCGTTTTAACCAATCAGGTCTGAGAAAGTTCCTCGGCGATCTGGAATGCGAAATCATGGAATTGGTTTGGAAAAAAGCCAATCCCACAGTAACCGTACGCAATGTGTTTGAAGCTTTAAAAAAAGAAAGACAAATTGCTTACACAACAGTAATGACGACTATGGTTCGCCTCTCCGAAAAAGGTCTCCTAAAAATTGTGGACAAAGCCGGCTTAGCAAACTGCTACGCCCCAGCTGACACAAGAGATGAATTCATTCGCAAGTCAGTATTCTGGGTTTTGAAACAATTCTCGCGCGAGTTTCCGCACGAGTGCCAAGAATACTTCGCCAAAGCCAAAGCGAAAAAACGCTAATTTACAAAACACTTAAATTTCGTACGCGCATTGCATGCGCCCTTTCTAATCTTTGATGGGCACGCCACTGGTTAGCGTGTCTACGGTAATTCGCCCGAGCGCTCTTAAAAGCCTTACTTGGGCAGTGTTGAAACTGACTATCGCATTGGCTTTGTCAGCCAACGCATTTACATAATCGCGCTGTGCAATGACTGCGGCAAGATCAGTATCGACTCCTTCGGACAGTCTTGTTGTGGCAACACTTAACTGTTCACGAGATGAGTTGACATAGTCTGTTGTCTCCTGGATAAGACTTTCCGCCTTAATACCATCGAGATAGGCCTCACGAACTTCTTTGTAAACCTTATTCAGTTGCTCGACACCTTCTAGCTGCACGCGCCTGGCTTCCCACTTAGCTTCCTGGACTCTGGCTGCGTCCACAGTACCCATGCCCGGCAACGCCCACTGCAGGTTTATTCCAATCTGATAAATTTCCACTGTTGTAAATTTGGGATTGCTGCTAGTGCCACCACTGGCAGGTACCACACTGCTAGTGGAAAATGAGCCGGCCGACACACCGCTTGTCGAACCGCTGCTTGCCTGTGCTTGCTGCACATTGACGGCATCAGCACCTGTAGCAGCCATGGTAGCCATACCCTGAACAGTGGGCAGCAGTCTACCACGAACAACCCTGACGTGATCTCTAGCGGCTAAACGCAATTGCTCGTACTTCTTCAATTCAGGACGATTCTTAATCGCTATTGCAACTAGATCATTTATTGTCAGTGAGGAATCAACGAGTCTTGCTTTCTTAACCAGTTGATCTTTCATCAACAAATCAACAGACGGATCAAGGTTTAGTGCCGTCGCCAGACTGATAGCCGATTGGCGTCTTTCTATCTGTTGACTAATAAGATTTTGTCTATCGCGCGATAGTTGCGTCTTAGCTTGCAACACATCCAACTTAGTGTTGGCACCATTTTCGAACAAGATATTGTTCCGTGCCAATAATGACTCGCCCAGCTCAACCCCTTTAATGCGAATTTGCAATAGTACATTATTCAGCACCAGTTGATAATAAAGCTTGCTGACATCAAACAGAACATCGTTGGTTGTGCCCTTTAATGACCAATTTAGGGCCTTATAGTCATGACTTGCTCTAAGAGCGCCAAACAAAATGGTGCCGCCTTTAAACAAGTACAAATTCAGAGAATTCGGTATTACCAAATAAGGACTATTTGCGGGCGCTATTTGACCAAACGGACTGGCGTAGTTGCCCCTAATACCCTGATATGAAACACCATTGATCACTTCAGGCAAAAACTGTCCCATACTACTCCAGAAGCGCCAGCGACCCATTTCCCTATCAGCGTTGGAAATTTTTATCGACAAATTTCCATCAAGGGCTGCTTGAGCAACATCCTTCAATGAAATGCTGCGCGCTGAATCGGCATCAAGTTGATACGGTGAAAGCGGCACTTGCGTCTGAATTAAAGCTTTTAGAAGCGGTGCTTTCACTTCCACTAGATCGGGTCCACGGAAAATCGTCCCTGTAGTCTCTTCCGACTCTAGACGAATTCTGTCAAGAATGGTGGCATCAGTTGAGTCATCGCCTTGTGTAGACTGAGACAAATTGGGCTGAGCCAAAACGGCTTGAGCCAAAATAGTCTGGCTTAAGCTTAGGCACAATGCAATGAGCAAAATTGTCTTTCTTGTCATTGGTATTATCCAGTCCTATTTACCAGAGTCCTGCTTGTCGGATATAGGCGCAACAGCTTCGCCTTCTTGCAAATCAACAGGTGGACTTACAACAACAGCATTCGGCTTAAGTCCTGCCTTAATTTCGATTTCATCGCCGAAATCTCGACCAATAACAACCTTTTGGTAGTGCGCTTTACTGTCTTCCACCACCACCACAAACATGCCGTTATTCATAGGCACAAGAGCTGTTCCGGGAACCCTTATCCAAGGCTCTTTGCGCTCAACCCTGAGGCGTACCTGTGCGTACATGCCGGGCAAAAGTGCCTGATCGCGATTATCTATTCGGACCTCTGTTTGCCTGGTGCGCGTGCTCGGATTAAGAGCATCCGAGATATTGGATATTTTTCCGGAAAATTCACGTTCCGGATATTCCGGTACCAATACTTCCGCTTTCTGTCCTTGTTCCAAATAACGAGCAAAGGTCTGCGGCACATTTACATAAATGCGCAACTTTTCAATTTTAGCTACTTGGAATAATTCCAGATTCGAAGACTGACTACCAGAAGTAATTAACGCTCCCGGATCGACTTTCCTTAAGGTAACCGTTCCATCAAAAGGAGCTCTCACAAATTTAAAACTCTGCTTAGCAAGAAGTGAATCTAAATCCGCCTTCTTAGCATCCACTTCAGCCTTAGAAACATTTACTTGCGAACGGGCAGTGGCAACAGCTTCCTCAGCAGCTTTTTCATCCGCTTTCGTTGCGCTCAATGAGGCAACGTCCGACAAATAAGCACGCACCTTCTCATCGCGGCTCTGCAGGCTGACAGCTCCTTTTGTTGCCATAGTTTTCCATCTATTGGCCGTGGTATTGCTGTAATCTTCATCCGCTTTTGCTCTATCAACCTGCGCCTTGGCCGCTATGAGTTTTGCCAAAGACTCCTGTAAAACGGATTTCGAACTCACAAGCCCTGCTTGGGCGCGCACAAGCGACGCCTTAGCCTCGGCAACATCGTTATCGATTGTAGGAGTGTCAATCTCAGCCAAAAGTTGTCCGGCAACGACTTTGTCACCGATATCAACCAGCCGTCTTTTTAAGTATCCGTCTACACGAGCATAAATGCTTGTGTATTGAATAGCATCAATGCTACCCGGTAACAATCCTGTTTCTTCAAAAGGTGCCGGCTGGGCAACAACAGTGTGCACGCTTTTCACGGCACCTGTTGTTTGTTCGTACATCTTTGCCAGTTCCATATTCCGCAATATCCGTGGCAATAGTCCTAATAGAAAAAATACGGCAATTGCTCCAACAACAATTAGCACGACTGTCTTAAAATTTTTAGGACTGCTTTGTTCCGCCATATTCTTCACTCTTTTTCAATTTTCCCGGATTCAATTTTTTGGGGTTTAGTTTTGCCGTGCCTGATGATGCTGAACATAATCGGCACAAAGAACAATGTAGACAAAGTAGCAACCGACAAACCACCGATTACCGCACGCCCAATAGGAGCATTAATGCCGGCACTCATAGACATCGGAATCATGCCCAAGATCATTGCACAGGCTGTCATACAAACCGGTCGAAATCTTTGGAATCCGGCCGTGAGCGCAGATTTGACCACATCATGATTTTCACGCAGGTTCTCGTTGCAGAAGGTAACTACAAGAATACTATTGGCCGATGCAACACCAATAGTCATGATTGTGCCCATCAAGGCAGGAACACTGAGCGTAGTCTGCGTTACAAACAAACTCCAGATAATGCCACATAAGGCTCCGGGAATAGCCATCAATATAATTATGGGATCTGTCCAAGATTGAAAATTCACCACGAGCAGTAAATATATAAGCAGCAGGGCTCCGGCAAGTCCAATCAGCAATCCGGCAAATGCGCCATTCATAGCCAGAACCTGCCCTAGAGTCACAACTGTCGTTCCACGCGGCAGTTTCTTGCAGACGTCTTTCAAAACATTATTGATGTCATCCGATACACTGCCAAGATCTCGTGTCTGACAGGCAGCATAAATATCGTAAGTCGGCTGCACATTGTAATGGTTCACCACATAAGGAATGTACTTTCTTATTGGCTGAGCGACGTTGCAGAGCAATTGAGTTGACTGCTCACCAGTCGGCGAGATTTGCGTTTGCGTCAGCTGTGAAGATGCTGCTTGAATATGTGTCGTGGCTGACGAAATCGGAATGTTTCCAATGTCTATCAGTGAGCCGATTCTGTATTGCGGTGACAACGTCTCCAAATAATACTGCACGCCATTTTGCGGATTCACCCAAAAATTCGGCGACACCTGAAAGCTTGAGCTTAAGGTAATTAAAGTAGCGTCCGAAATATTGCTCTGCGTAAGTCCCATCTGATCCGCTCTTGTTCTATCCACTTCAAATAGATACGCCGGACTATTTACCACTTGGTGCAAACACACATCAACTGCTCCCGGTATTTTGTCGACAGCACGCTTTATTTTCAGAGCCAGCTCGAGGTTTTCCTTTTGATTCATGCCGATTACTTTTATGTTTATGGGAGCCGGCAGTCCGGCATTGATTATTTGCGTAATGATATCGGCCGGCTGAAAATAGTAAGAACACTCAGGATAATCCTTGGTGAGCATGGCCCGTATGCGCTTTTGATATTCGGCGGTCGAACCCGCTCTATCCTCCTTAAGAGTAATCAGAATTTCACCGTCAGCTTCGCCTATTGTCTGGCTGTCGGTAAAAGCAAAATTGACACCACTTACAGGTAGACCAATGTTATCGGTCAAAACTTCGATATCATCCTTAGGAATTATCCTGCCGATAGAATTTTCAATACTTCTGTAAATACGTTCAGTCTCTTCAACCCTAGTACCGGCAGGCACATTGACGTGCAATCGAAGTTGTCCTGCATCAATTGGTGGAAAGAAATCTCTGCCGACAAACGGCAATAAACATAGACTTAGCGCATAAAAACTTAAGAATGCCGTCACAACAGGCATCCGGTGATCAAGTGCCCAGGCAAGAGCTTTGTGGTACTGATCGCGAAGGGCATTAAAATGCCTATCGATATACAGATAGATCCGCTCAAAATATCCTGGTTCTTTCACTTGCCCTTTTGGCTTCTCTTCACCAACCACATGTTCTTCCGAGGCAAATAAGTGCTTCGACATAAGCGGTACGATCGTTCTTGATAATCCATACGAAGCCAACATGGCAAAAGACACAGCCAGTCCAAGCGGGATGAACAATGAACGCGCCGGTTCAATTAACAGAAAAACAGGAAGAAAGACAATGCAAATGGAAATAGTAGAGACAAAGGCCGGCAAGGCAACTTCTTGAGCACCATCAAGAATGGCTTGTTCAACATGCTTACCCAAATCTAGCTGTCTATGCACATTTTCAATTTCCACAGTGGCATCATCGACGAGCATGCCAACGGCTAGGGCAAGACCACCCAATGTCATTGAATTAATGGTATTGCCGGTGACGTAAAGACCGATCACAGAACAAAGCATTGCCAGCGGTATAGACGAAATCACAATAAGGGTACTGCGCCAACTGCCCAGAATCGCCAACATAAAAAGTGCGGTTAGTCCGGCTGCCGTAACAACTTCCTGAAATACTTCATCCACTGAATCGCGCACAAACTTTGATTGGTCGGTCAAAATATCAAGCGTAGCCGAAGGAGGTAGGGTGTCTCTTATTTTAGGAAGCAGTGCCTTGATTTTGTCCACGACATCAAGCGTTGAGGCCGTGCCATTTTTAAGAATATTCATTATTACCGAACGATGGCCATTTAGGTTGACGACATTGAGCTGTGGTTGGTAGCCATCGTGCACAAAACCAACGTCTTTCACGTAAACAGTGGCGCCACCTACGTGCTTAATCGGTATGTTGTTGAACTTTTCAATCGCATCGGGAATATTGTTGAGTGTGACCCAATATTCCGATCTACCCAACTTAGCTGTTCCACTGGGAACAATAATGCTTTGATCATTAATAACATCCATCACATCAGTGGGCGATAAGCCATAACCAACAAGTGCTCGCGGATCCAAATCAACGCAAACTTGTCGATACTTACCGCCATTGGGGAAAAGTATTGTCGATCCTTGCACAGTCGAGAGTTGCACTCGTATAAAGTTGCTGGCAAGATCAAATAATTTTGCCTCATCCAGTTTCTGACCGGATACAACTAACTGCAATACAGGGACATCTGTCGCCGACGACTGGGTGACAAATGGCGGCGTTATGTTTTGCGGTAACTGTTTCATAACGGCGTTGCCTGTGCTCGACACCTGAGCGACTGCTTGTCCGATATCAGCACCCTTATGAAGGTAGACCTTAATAATGCTCATACCGTTAAGCGACATTGACTCAATGCGCTCAATACCACCAACAGTTGAAGCAAAGGCACGCTCAGTAGGACTGGTAATTAAATTCTCAATGTTGTCCGGCGACATGCCCGTATATGTCCAAACACAACTTACAACAGGAACATCAATCGACGGAAAGATATCTATCGCCATATTGCGTATGGAAACAACACCAAATAAAGCTATGAGAATGGCCAATACAATGAAAGTATGTGGTTGGCTAAGCGCGAGCCTTACTATCCACATACCGATGGTCACCTCATGATCAAATGCTCCGCTTCAAGCAGGCATATATCATCGATATAGCGGCATGACGATAGCGAAGATTCCTATAATAATACGCTTATTTTTGAAATTCTTCGAGATTTGGGGCTATGAGCTTTTCCGTCACCGTAGACAAAATGTCCTCAACTCTGACAAACCCTATAAGTTTTTTTGATTGATGACTATCAACAATCGGCAGACGCTTAAAATCATGGTCGTACATGGTCATTGCCACCATGGTTGTTTCATCGGATTGTGCCGCGTAAATGGGCTGAGTGATCATATACGACTTAGCCTCTAGCTTCCGCACATCTATAGACTTACCAAGATTAGACTCAACAGCATTTACTAGGTCGGTATTGGTTATCACCCCAACCAACTTCTCACTTTCATCAATGACATAGAGTACGCTTGCCGCATGGCTGTCCATCAGACTTAAGACTTTGTCTAAATTGTCGGATTCGGCAATAGTGGCCGGAATTGGTCGTATAAGGTCGGACAACTTCATGGTTGCCAGGATCTTCTGCACTTCATCCTTTTCTTCCCAGGCACCCTGGCGCTGCTGTATTGCTAAAGCGACGGCCTTACGTAATGGAGCTAGACTCTTCGAGACTTGGGCAAACACATCACGTCCAAGCACTAAAAGCTGCAAATCAGTTCGAGCGCGACAGGAATTGCGTCTATTTCTTCTATCTACAAGGGCACCTTCTCCAAAAAAATCATCCTTACCAAGAACCGCTACGACGTTTTCCTCGCCGTCTGTCTTGTTTATGATCTCAACTTCGCCATCTTGAATTGCGTAGAATTCAGACGCCGGTTCACCTTCTTTAAATATCCAGTCTCCGGCTTTGAAATAAGCGCTGCCAACATTTCGTGTTCGATCTATGCGTGGACCGGTCAGAGCCGGAGGAAATAGAAATCCTAAAGTCCAGGTCAGAAGAACTGCCAGCTGTTGAACAAAAGACGGCAGCTTAATAAGATACGTGGCACGCCATGTCATCCAGGCAAGAGTACCTGACAGCTTGACGCCCAATACTTCTGCAACTGCACTTCTACCGCCGATTGAGCACAAAGTGCCAAGCGATTTGTGATGAAACGGCTTTGTCTGCCACCCATTAAGTCTAGCTACAATGTTTTTCGCCAACTGAGCTCCCTGGCGCTCGGCAAATTGAGCTGTAGTGGGAGACAATTGTCCATCAAGAGCATTCGGCACAGCAGCACAATCACCAATTGCCCAGACATTTTCAATGTCCGGCACGCTCATATCGGCATTCACTGCAATGCG
>JAKFVJ010000482.1 GCA_021732245.1 Candidatus Obscuribacterales bacterium
CCAATGTAAAAGCTGGTGGATGCGCAGCAAAAATAAGTGCGTCTCAACTAGCTGAAATAGTCTTTGGCATTCCAAAACTTGACTGCCCGCAATTGCTCACCGGCATAGACAATTTCGAAGATGCATCCGTCTACAAATTGTCAGATGATCTTGCGGTAATTCAAAGCGTCGATTTCTTTCCACCTGTTGTTGATGATCCATATTTGTTCGGACAAATTGCAGCAGTAAATGCCTTATCCGACATTTACGCCATGGGCGGCAAGCCTATTATGGCTCTCAACATTTTTAGCTTTCCCTCTTGCGATCTGCCACTTTCAGCGGCCAAAGAAATTCTTCGCGGTGGAGCACAAACAATAAGCGACGCCGGCGCGGTTCTTGCCGGCGGACATTCCATACAAGGAAAAGAAGTCTTATATGGATTGTCGGTAACAGGTCTTGTGCACCCGGACAAAATTCTGACCAATAACAAAGCTTTGTCCGGTGATCAAATTATTCTTTGCAAACCAATTGGAACAGGTGTTGCACTTTTAGCTCATAAGGGCAGTCTACTATCTGAACAAGTGCAGTCAGTTCTTTTCGAAAATCTCACATTCTTGAACAATCAAGTGCTAAACATTGCACTAAAGTACAACATACATGCAGCTACAGATGTCACTGGATTCGGACTAATAGGACACCTGCATGAAATGGCCTTAGCCAGCGGACTAAAGACGCAACTCATTTGCAAAGCTGTGCCTCTATTACCGCAAGTAAAAGACTTTGCCGAACAGGGATTTATTCCGGCAGCGGCTTATGCCAATCGCCAGTCATATGAAAAATATGTACGGGGACTTACAGAGGATGCAATTGTCGATCTTCTTTTCGATCCGCAAACTGCCGGGGGACTTATGTTTGCGTGCGACAGAGGCGAGACAAGCAAACTAATGACAGATCTAAAGACCGCCAAAATAGAGGCAGCTGTAATTGGTGAATTCGTATCTGGTGAAAGTGGAATAGTGGAGCTAGTTAATTAATATGCAACGCGTTGATCTAAGAAATCTCACTTGTCCTGAACCTGTGCTTCGCACGAAAAAACTTTTCGACGATCCAAATGTAGAAGCAGCAGAAGTGCTTGTCGATGATGAGGTTTCCGTAAGGAATCTGGAAAGACTGTCCAAGTATTTGAAAGCATCAGTTAGCTCGAAGAAAACGGACAAAGGATTTCAAGTCACGATAAACAGACTCCGCGATCCCAATGCCATTCTGAGCATAAAAGAAGAATATCCAGTAAAGGATGGAAGTCCCGGAGCCAAAAGCACAACAGTTGTTTTTCTCTCAAAAGATACTTTTGGAGAAGGTGATGAGGAATTCAGCCGAACACTTTTGAATTTGTTCTTGCAAACTCTATTTGAAACAGGACAAAGGCCGCAGGCAATTTTGATGGCTAACTCCGGAGTAAAGTTAATGGCAAAAAATTCTGCCGTTTTGAAAGTCCTTCAAGATTTCCAAAAAGACGGCGTTGAAGTTGCAGCTTGTGGTCTATGCGTAGATTATTACGGGCTAAAGGAAGACATATCAGTTACACAAATAACCAACATGTTTGCCATTTGCGAATATCTAACTTCTGCCGAAAAGGTTCTCAGTCCCTGAGATCGAGATCGTTTTTGAATATTTTGTAGAAAACAAATGCGGCAATGCACGTGCCAAGAATAATTAGGACAACGACTGAATCACACAGGAAGTGCAATAAGTTAGCCATTGGTTCGCTTAAACGCACCATAGTTAACTAACCACCTTGTTAGCAGGCAGCGCCAAAAGCGCCAGCACTTCATCCAACACAGGCAGTCCGTCTATTGCGCCAAGTCGCTCACAAGCGCGCGCACCGACTGCATTGGCAAATGCGCCAATTCTTTGCCAGTCACTAAGAGTTAACTCCGCCAATTTCTCTGGATTGCTTTTTTGCCCCAATCGTTGATCAACGGCATACATGAGACCGGCCATAAAAGCATCACCGGCGCCAACTTCATCGACTGAATAGACTTCGTAGCCGGGACAAACAGCAATTCCCTTGTCGCTAACCAAGATGCAACCGTTGCCGGCAAGAGTGGCAGCCAATACGGTAGGTCTATAGCGTTCAAACAACACTTGCGCCATCTCCTTTGGAGACTTTAGGGACTCAGCATCCGACCAAAACATAAGTTCCTGCAAATTTACTTTGACGATATGCGCGCGAGTAAGACAAGCTGCTGCTAATGCTTTTGCCTTTTCATCCTCGCCAGTGGGAAATCCGGCATCGAAGGAAATAACCAAACCCATCTGAGCCGCAAGACTCATGGCCTTTTCAATGGCCGAACGCCTCGGTTCAGCAGTCATTGAAATTCCTGTTGTGTGTAGAAAACGAGCACCGGCAAGGGCTTCCGGTTTGACGTCTTTGGGTTTCAAATCCGAAGCAGCATTAAGATCAGGCCAGTTGTAGAAACTATGTCCGCCATGTGTGTCAGTAAACACATAGCATTGAGCAGTCGGGTGTTTGTCATCGGCAATTAGGAAATCCAGCAAGACCCCTTCTTTAATGAGGGTTCTTCTTAGAAAATCGCCATGAAAATCAATGCCTATCTTGCCGATAAGCCTGGAAGCTCCGCCTAACCTGCTAAAAGCGATAGCCACATTGGCGGCATTACCACCCAAATGGCGGCTAAATTGCGTTGCATCCAAACGAGTCTTGCCGGCTTTAACGGACAACCAATCAACGACAATTTCCCCGATGGCTGCAACCGACATTTAGACTTCCTGGTTAGCGCGACATCAAAGCTTGCTTGCCGGCTTCCTCAAGTACTTTTGGGTAGAGGTCAAAAGCTGGACGAATAATCGGAAGAAGCGCTAATGCTTTAGGGGTTGGTCCTTTAGAAGTGATCTTGCCGGTGAGAATTGCTACAGGAACGCTTATGCGACCCATCCAAAACTCGTGAGCAACATCACCTTTCATGGACATTTCAATGGTTGGCTTGATGTCACATGGTCCGATGATTATTTTCATGTCCTGACCATCGGAGCAGTCAATTGTCACTGTTCCATCTGGTTCCCGAAAGCGAAATTGAGCACTCAATTTAGACTCAATCAGCGGCTTGGCAATTTGCGGGTCAGCCTTAACCCTATGCCACATGTCCGACATCACACCATGTATTTCTTCTGAAGTTGCGAAAACCGGCATCAGTACGCCCTCTCGTATATACGAATAATATCTTCTAGAGAGGCCTCCTTCGGGTTAAACATTATTGCAGGATCTGTCGAAGCAAGCAAAGCAATTTCTTCATTATCTCCGTTAACAGGTGCCGGAACACCCAGGTTCTGCAAGCTATCCGGCAATCCTAAGTCAGAGATTATATTTCTCACGGATGAGATCAGGGCGTTAGCCGCTTCTCCGTCGCGACTTGAATGTGAGAATCCAAGATATCTTGAAGCGTGAGCAAATCTGGACACAGAGACATCTAAGTTGAATTCCATTCCGTGCGGCAAGAAAACTGCATTGGTCATTCCGTGATGTGTTCCGTATTTGGCGCCTGTTGAATGAGCAAGAGCGTGAACAATGCCGACGCCGCTATTAGTAAATGCTAAGCCGGCCATCGTGCTTGCTACAAGTGTTTGCGCACGGGCTTCCAAGTCCTTACCATCGGCTGTAGCACGAGGAAGAAACTCGAACAATAACTTCATGGACTCTAAAGCTAAAGCATCAACAAATGGCGACGGCGCAATAGGAGCAACAAGTGCTTCAATGTCATGCGTGAGTGCATCAAGTCCTGTGGCTGCTGTCAGACGCGCAGGCAATGAAAGTAAAAGAGTCGGATCCAAAATTGCTCTATCAGGAGCTAAAAATGGGCTGCCGAATAATAACTTTCTGCCTTCATTGCGGTCCATAACCATAGCGACCAAGGAAACTTCCGAGCCTGTGCCTGCTGTTGTCGGAATGGCAATCAACGGCAAAAGTTTTGTCGGTAGATTGTTCAAGCCCTGATAGTCAATGAGGTGACCTTCATAGTTATCGCCTTGATAAGTCAAACAAATGTTAGTTGCCTTAGCTGTGTCCATTACAGAGCCACCGCCAATGGCGATCAATGAGTCACAGTCGTTCTTCACGCCAAGTTCGACAGCACTCATTACAGAGTCGACGTCAGAGTCTTGTGGAACCGAACTGAAAATAGCCGGCTTTTCAAAACCACCTTCAGCAAGCGATTGTAAGATTGGCTCAACTACACCAGCCTTCAGCAAATTGCCGTCGGTTACGATGAGCACTTTGGTTGCTCCCAGTTCTTTTAAAACATCAGCGACGCTTGAGGCAGCGCCTTCGCCGAAAGAAATTCTTGTACCTGAACAAAATTCGAATGCTTGCATTATGAAATCAACCATACTGAGGTAACAACCAGTATATTTACTTTCCCAGATTATTGCTCTACTCCACAAGGACGGAGTGCAATACGGTGACAAATTCTTTATATGGAGTAGCCAAGCACAAAGCATCTTCTCAAAAGCTAACTTCGTTTGGCACAAGCAATTCATCTATTGACATCATCAATTGTACTTCACATATATTTTCTTGCCCCCTCTTGAAATATCGAGTAACATTGACCCATTGTTGACATCCGTATGCGGCAGAACCCACATCGTCAAAGGGTTCATACGCATCCGAGACACTTTCCGAGGAAAACTGGATGAACTCCAACCTAGTTCAACGAAAGCTTTTCGTCGCTCTTTCATCGGTCGTACTTCTAGCACAACCGGCACTGGCTGCAACTCCTGTTGCGCAGCCGGCAGCAAAGCCTTTGCCGACAGGCACGATGCTGATGCCGATGCAACCGAAGCTCGACACTTACGAGCCGGACGCGCCTAACCAGGCTCCAAAAACTTCCGGAACAAGCAGCACACAACAGCAACTCATTGAGTCGGAAAACAACAACGCTTCTTCAACTGTTGCAGAATCAGATCCTAACGAACTAAAGCCGGCGCCGGAAAATGTCTCGGCAGAATCAGGCTTTGAAGATGACGACAGCGATTTAGGACTTCCTCCAGGAGCAAAACTGAAAGGAACAATTCAATTAATCGCAGACGATACTGAATTTGATCAACAGACAAACACATTTTTGGGCACAGGCAACGCAATTGTGCTTATTGGCGGCGAAGATTCAAAACTTGAAGCCGACACAATCCTCTACGATCAAAACAACCAGACAATTGATGCGCGTGGTGCAGTTCGTATTTACAGAAACGGACAGCTGACCACAGGCTCAGCATTCAAATTCAAGGTTAATTCCGACGAGTACTTAATTACCAATCCTGACACTGAAATTCAGGGCGCCGATATTATTGCTCGCAAATCCATCGGTAACAGCCGCAACGTAGCATTCTCCGATGGTACGATGCAGATGCCCACGCCGTTTTCATTCCAGCGCAATGCTGTGTTTGGACCATTAGGCTTCCTGGAGGAAACCGCTGAAAAACACATGCATCCGGATGCGTATGTACCGGAACACCCAAGTTGGAAATTCAAAGCACGCCGCATGGTTTATGAGCGCTACAAAGACGTCGGCAACTTAACAGTACTCGGTGGCAGAGTTTGCTTTGGTAAGTTCTCCATTCCTGTAGGCAAAATTATGACCACAGTGGGTGGAACCAACCAGCGCTTGCAGATGCCTATTACACCGCAAATCGGCAATAATTTGCAGATGGGCGGTATTTCTTTTGGACCTAGCTTCAACTATGGCGTAGGCACAAATGGCGTATTCCGTGTCATCCCCATGATGCAAATTGGCGGCAGAAACTCAACTAGCGGTTCGTCACAAACAGGACAGATTGGCGCCGGTGCAAGAATTTCCTACGAAGGACAAAAGCTGAGCACGCAAATTGCTTATGGTACCGTTTCCAATTTAGTTGTCGGCGACTTGCGTTACAACTTCACCCGTTCAACCAAATTCCAAATGGGTGTCAACCGATTTATCGAAGACGGTATTTTCGGTGCACGTCGTCCGCGCTATATAGCTGAAGCAGTTAACCTAAGAGGCACAACAAAGATCCCATATCTTGCCTCAGTGACTTTCCGTACATCAGGCGGTTGGGCATCAGACGATCCAAACTTGCTCAACTTGACTCCTGAATACAAGAAATTGTTCAACATGCCGGTGACTGACAAAATCACCAAAGCTATGCGCTTTGAAGAACAAATAAACGCGTCAACATTGCCTCTGTTCGCTTATGGTGACAACAAATTAGGAGCGAAACTAGGATTAAGTGCAGGTGCCGCTTTACGTGGATACTCCACGGGAGACGCCATGCTTATGGCGCAGGTCGGACCTGTTCTCAACTTATATCTCAAGCGTCTGCGTGTTAACACCGGTTACTTCCAATCAGGTGTTAAGGGTCAATCGCCATTCGTATTCGACCAATTCATCAACGGTTCTCAATCTACTTACGTTCAAGGTGACCTGAAAATTTGCAAGTTCCTGACAGTTGGAACTTCGATTGGCTACAACCTCAATGCCAAGCTTTTGACTAACCGCAGTATTTCCGCTGCCATCGGACCGGAAGACATGAAGTTCATTTTCCTCTATGACACTATTAGAGGAATTAACCGTTATGGTTTCGACGTGCTGTTTGGGCAGCCGATTCCATACAACAAACTTGTACTAAAGAACTCACCTGATCAAGGACAATTGGGAAGCGGAATATGATTATGCTAACGAAGGACGGCGACGCAACGCAAATGGAAAGCGGCACAACTAGGCCCAAGATGAACGCACTGGGCATTGATTTAGGTGGAACAAAATTAGCTGCAGCAGTTGTATGCGACGGACAATTGGTAACAGAAGTAAAAAAGGTGCCGACACCAAAAGGCGCCGATAAAATTGTAGACAGCTTACTAGGACTTATTGCCGATTTTCAAAAAGACCATTTAATAGCTGGTGTCGGCATTGCCACAGCAGGTGTCGTAAATGTCGAAACAGGTGAAGTAATTGGTTCGACAGGCAACTTGCCAGGTTGGACAGGCACGCAATTAAAAAAACTCGTTGAACAAAAGATGATGCTGCCAACGCATGCTGAAAATGACGCGAATGCCGCAGCCTATGCAGAAGTGCACGCAGCCGGTCTCGGTGATAAAAAATGCGTTGTGACAATCACCCTGGGCACAGGCATTGGTGGCGGTCTTGTTATGGACGGCAAACTTTATCGCGGCCAACATTGGGCAGGCGGCGAAGTAGGGCATCTGAAAATTTCAATGGACAACAAGCGCCTTTGCACATGCGGGCGTTGGGATTGCTGGGAAGCCTACGGCTCCGGCTCAGGATTTTTGCGCACCAGCAAGGAAATAATTGCCACCATCAAACCCGAGCAATCTGATTTAGCCGGTAAATTACCAAATCTTACGAACGAAATGGTCGGCGAAGCAGCCGACAATAGTGATCCGGTCGCTCACAAAATAATTGATATCTGGCACGAGCATGTGGCTACCGGTTTAGTAAGCCTGGCTCACGCCCTTGATCCATATTGCTTCTTCATAACGGGCGGCATGGAAAAATTCGTCAAATTCGACATGCTGCGCGAATTATTCATTGATGGAAGTCTTCCATTAATTGGACAAAACGTAAAAATACTACCGGCAACGCTCGGAACATCAGCCGGCATGATCGGTGCTGCCAGACTTGTAATCGACAACATGGTTGCCCGCTAGCAATTACTTAACTGGGACGTACTTCCATTCAACCTTGACGTTAATTCGTCCGGGACAAAAGATGTTAATCACTGGTAACTTATTGCGAACCTCAGGTGTTACTTGTGAAGCATATTCAGGATGCGCTTTTAAAGCCTCATCTATCATCTTAAGATAGTCAGTCACTTCAAACTCGAATGTTTGAGAGGGCTCACCATATCCTTTGGATAAAGTCACGCTGCGTGGTTTATTTAGTGGTTTTATCCAACCATAATCGCCGTTGTACATCGCCTGCGTGCTAACGCGTTCATCTCCCGACACAGAAGCAGTTAAGGAAAATTTTTCTCCAACTCTTATAACTTCAGGCGGCTCCTGAAAAACAAGCGTTGATGCAACTCTAGGATCACCCTGAATGTATTGCGGACCCTCCCAAGTAATGGATGTCTTGGTTACATTTGCTGTCGGGGACTGGTCCTTATAACAAGAAGGGATTTCTTGGCTGACAAAAGGTCCTGTTCGTTGAAAGACAAATTTAGATGTCCTAACAGGAATCGACTGAGCCGCAGGTCGTCCAGTACATGTCGGCGGTTTGGGCACCATAGTGATCACACCGCGAGTGATATTACCCTGTTCATTTCTTACTATCGTACAAGGTCCGTTAAGATTATTAGGAGTCCGGCAAATTTGCTGCCTAGGCGACTCAGCTAAAACCGGACACGTATTGCCATTAATAGTCACATTGGACGTCGACGATCTGCCGTCACATTTGCCTGGGATACGCAATGGTCCGCTGCACGTGCCTCTAGTTGGAATCACCAGTGGCGGGCAGCGCGGTGGTGTTGGATTACAAGGCACCTGGTTGGTGCAAATGGCTTCACCACCATTGCCTCGCAAGATTATGTCAATGTGTCGTCCACCATTGGGAATGTGAAAAACGCAAGGACCGAGTTTACCCGGGATAATTGGAACTGTTGGCGGATTACTGCAAATGACAGGTGGGCAACCCCTGGGTTTATCTGGTTTTTGCGGCGTTTTGACAACAGGCGGCTTCGGTTTTGCAGGCTGCTCCTTGGGAGGATCTTCTTGAATCTCCTGAGTCTGGGCAATTTCAACTACGTAGCCCCTTAATGTGTCTTCATTCTGGGCCTTCTCTTCTTTAGTTTCGCCTTTTGGTTCAATTAGCACGGTACCAGATATAGTATCAGTCGCCGAAAGATCATCAGGTAAATTGACCTCGACGGAGCCTGTCAAAGTATCGAACTCAACTGTTTCAAGCCCATCTTTCTTTTCTAGAGAGGAAGTAACGTGCGTTTGATCTTGCCCTTTGGACATAGTGAATAAACCAGCACCGGCCACAAAGGACAACGCCAAGCCAACTGACACAAGTCTTTTCATAATCGCCCCGCCCATAAACTGGTAACCTTGCAGCCCATTGAATGTCTTTCCCTAGAAAGGAGAAAAACGCTCACATTGTTGCTTTTTAAAACAAGAATGTATCTAAGTCCTAGGAGTTGCTCTTAGACTAAAAAATAACTTGTCCGGACTTCACGACGTGCTTAACAGTTAATGTCTCGCGATCCCACAATACAATGTCGGCAATTTTGCCTGGCGCAAGTTCGCCAATCTCATCAAAGCCCATTGCACGAGCCGGATTGTAAGAAGCCATAGTAATCGCCTCGGCAAAGCTTGCCACACCCCAATCGACTACATTCTTTACTGCTTGATCAAGCGTAATGGATGAACCCACAAGCACGCCGCCTGTTGTACCTATATGGGCAGCGTCACTAACAAGAATGACTTTATCCACGCCCTTAACGCGCATGAGCAATTTCACAACGGGTGGATCCACATGCAGTCCATCAGCAATTACGCAACACGTGACACTGTCGTTAAGCATTGCCGCAACGACTGCACCAGGGCCGCGGTGCTTTACTGCGGGCAAAGCATTGAATGTATGCGTCATCAATTTCACACCGGCATCAAATGCATTTTGCGCTTCTTCAAACGTGGCATTGGAATGACCTAATGCGACATGCACTCCTTTGCCAATCAATGCTTTAATTGACTCGCCATTATTTTCTAATTCGGGCGCAAGCGTCATTAAACTGACTTTGCTGCCATTAACAAGATCATTCACGGCAGAAGCTGTTAGAGGCAAAAGATGTTTCGGAGGATGTACCCCCGGCTTGTCCGGCGAAAGAAACGGACCTTCCAAATGCAGTCCCAGCATTGTAGAAGCTCCGGATTTTGCCTCATCGATACCGAGCCCATATTCTGATAAATGCCGCATGTTTTTCTTTAAGTGGCCAACTTCATCGGTTATTAAGGTCGGCAAATAGCTCGTTACGCCATGTTTAAGTAAATTACAGCCAAGCTTCCTGATATCCTCATTGGATGGGTCTGCCCAAAGATTGCAGTCAGTCCCTCCATTTACCTGGAGGTCAAATAGACCGGGGGTAATAATCGTGCCGGAAGCGTCTAAAACCTGCCAGTCGCCGTCACAATGCCCTCTCAGGGCACTAATTCTGTCGCCTTTAACAAAGAGGTTGGTTCGCTCGTGGGCGAGCAGGGTTACAACCTCTCCGCCCTTAATTGCCAAATCTGCCATTAATTAACACTCGAATTGCTTATACTGCCAGTAGGCAGGGTCTCGATTGAGACGGGATATCGATGGGAATATTAAAGCTACAGATGGCTGAGAACAAGGCCTATTCGCCAATGGTTGAATCAAATCCTGCAATTAATCCTGTAACCGGCCATCAGTGGGACTCCTCTACACTGATGGAGAAACTTGTTCAGCTTCAGGAAGCTCTTTTGGCTGCCCAGGAGCGCAATATCACCCTTACGGCCCAGGCTCGGGAGCTGGAAAGGGTAGCCAGGGACGCCGAGGACATCAAAGTCGAATTAGCCAATCAGGGACAGCTACTGGCTGATAAAAGCCGAGAAAACAAGCACCTACATCAGGAATTATCGAAAATGGCCGGTCAGCTAGAGACCAAGAACCACGAGATGGAAGAATTTAAGACTCTTCTCAACGATATCCAGCACCAGCTAAAAATTTGCCAGTCAGAACGTGATCAATTGGCAGTGATGCTTACTGATGCAGAAAATGCCAACAGAAAGAAGAGATCAAGCGCGCCCGAGGAAGACTATGGACAGTTTTCCAAGGAAAAAGGCTCCACCTCTTCGCCGAGCTGGCTAAGACATCTCAAGGGCAAATAACTAATAACCTACTCCGCCGTTTTGCAACTCCAGCAACCGAGAGCCTGGAGTTTTCAAATCGTGCTCTTGATTGGCCATGCTTGATGGTTTGTGTCTCGTATATGAATCCATTAGTTCATCAGAGGAAATCCCCGGAGGAGCATCAGCAAATGGCTCCTTGGTTTTCTCCATAATAAGGTCCTTGACCATGCCTACAGCACCGGCAACACCTGAGAGATCAACTTCTGTGGTCTTACCGCCAAATGCACCCTTTTTCACTGTAACCGTGTCGCCCAGGAGACTTCCGCCCTCGGTTTTATCACCAAGGAAGCTGTGGCTGCTCTTGTACTTATTTCCCAAGAGGTTGACTTCTTTGCTTCTGCCACCAAACATGCCTTTTTTCTTTTCGTATTTATTGCCAAGGCGATCTTTAACGAGAACCTTCCGCTTGCCAAATAAACCTTTCTTGAAGGTAATTTCCTCGCCTGCTCCGTCCTTGATTGTCAAATTTCCCGGATCATACGCATAGGCTGAAGAGGCAAATGCTGAAATTGAACAAAGAACTACAGCCAGCTTCAATTTACTCATAACAACTCCTGTCATTGGATATGTAGGCGATGACGAACGAGATTATTCTTTGTTTCCGAGAATCCCTTTGCTTCCGCGTCATTACCCTTCGTAGGGGCGCATTGCATGCGCCCATTTTATTGCATGCTAAGATCGCTTGTCTCACTAAGCCACTGTAGCATTAACGAAATCTTGGATACAAATTTGGAAACGATAACCAAAGGCCTTTTGTCAGGCAACCGCAGAGCTCTGGCACGCGCCTTGAGCATTGTCGAAGACGGCGGACCGCAAGCAACCGAACTCGTGCGCAGTCTCTTTTCGCACGCCGGTCGCGCGCATCTAATTGGCATTACAGGTTCGCCGGGTGTAGGCAAATCAACTTTAGTAGATGCGTTAATTGCCGCCATTCGACGTTCAGGACTTCGTGTAGGCGTCTTAGCTGTCGACCCAAGCTCACCTTTT
>JAKFVJ010000483.1 GCA_021732245.1 Candidatus Obscuribacterales bacterium
ATAAGGCACTTTCGGATGAATGATGAAAAGCCCAATCATGCCCATCATCTCTTGCATGGCGCCATGCGAGTGATAGAAGAACGTACCGTTTTGATCTAGCTTGAATTCATAAGCAAAAGATTCACCGGGCTTCACAGGTGGCTGGCTGATGAAAGGCACCCCGTCCATACTGACTGGAACTTCCAATCCGTGCCAGTGCACGGTTGTGTCCTCCGGCAGATTATTGTGAAAGATAACGCGCACACTATCGCCTTCGTTGACTTCGATCGTAGGTCCTGGCGACGAGCCG
The DNA here is from genome assembly GCA_021732245.1 of Candidatus Obscuribacterales bacterium. Taxonomy (GTDB): domain Bacteria; phylum Cyanobacteriota; class Vampirovibrionia; order Obscuribacterales; family Obscuribacteraceae; genus SBAT01. The sequence goes on from JAKFVJ010000483.1 coordinate 290, forward strand.
TTGTATCCCCAGACGGTCGCGACCTTGGCCGGCATCATGCCATTTTCAGGCATCAGTTCGCGCTTAACTACCTCCGCCGTCAAATGAAAAACCTTGACACCATTCTCCATAGCCCAAGGAAGCTTCGGAACATCAGGTGTGATGACAGGCACGCTGGTAGCCTGACGGCGGCGTCCCGCGCCTGTCTTGGCTGGCAGCCTGGACTTTTGTGCGGCCGGCTTGAGCACCGTACTTGGTGGCATGGCATGCTGCATTCCTCCATGCCCTTCGTGTTGTGCATATGCAGAACTGCCTGAAGCCAGGAGAAATACAAGGCTACAAACTGCCACGAATCCTTGGTTGATAGTAATGAAAGCTTGCATATTTTTATTGCTCATTCCTGTGGACTGACGACGTTATCAATTAAATTGGCGCTTCCTTGTGATCCCGAACGTACTCCGGTCATTTCAACCCGTTGTACGGAGCCTCCCTCCAGCGTTAAGCTGGGCGCATCCAACCCGCCTGTGAGCAAGAAGCCCTCAAGCTCGGTGGAGCTTTTCCTAAAATCGACAATGGCAATTATGTATTGTTTACGCACCTGTGCCATGGTGCGCTGGGCAATCAGCACCTGCGGATAAGCCGCGGACATTTTTTTGAACTGCGCTAGATAAAGCTGGAACGCCTCGTCTGCTTTTGGCAGCACCAAAGTCCGGTAACGCAGCACGGCATCAAGCGCGTTGTTGTAATTTTGCACAGCTTCGCTGAAACGTGCTCCTATTGCCAACCGAATGCGATTAAGATCCGTTTCTGCATAAGCCACCTGGGCGCGTGCTGCAGCTATGCCTCCTTGATTACGATTCCAAATAGGCAAGTCCATACCTGCCTGCACCGCTACTTCCAGTCCTGATCTCCCCTTTGAATCGCCGCTTAAAGTGTCCAGGGGCTCCGTGCTATACCCAATCGCCCCGCGCAAGAAAAGATCCGGTATCGGTTCTGCCTTTGCCCGAACAAGTACTGCCCGAGCACGCTCAAGTTGAGCTTCCGCACTTTTGATTTCCGGGCTTTGACCGAGCAATCTATTCAGAGCTTGCTCTTCATCCAAGACGCCGATTTGATCCTCCAGCTGTCCGTCAAGCTGAGTTAGAGGCATATCAGGACTGCCGATTACACGAACCAGTGCCTGCCAGGTCTGTTTCAAATTGTTCTTTGCCACCACCAAGTCATGGCGGACTTGCTCGGTCTCAACTTCTGATTCAAGGAAATCCGGTCGGTCAGCTTGTCCTACATTGAATAATTCGGACGTTGTTTGAGTGGCATCCTCGGCAATTTTGACAAGCTGACTTTCAAGCTCTACTTTTTGCTGCGCACCCAGCGCTTGATAAAAGAGCGACCGTATTGTGTTCAAAACACGAAGGCGTTGTGCATTGGCTTGAATCTCACCAACAAGAGCTTCTTTCTCGTATATACGCCTGCTTTTCTTTAGCTTGCCGCCAAGCACGATTGTTTGCTCTACAAAACCAAAGTACTCGCTTCTTTGATTGAAATATCTTGCGTTCCTTCCAATCGGCCACTCAACACCTTCAAAACCAACGACCGGATTTGGCCAGAGCCCTGCTTGTTTGGCTCGACCGCGCGCTGCTTTGATTGCTTCATTTGCCTGCAACAATGTTGGATTATTTTGGGCAGCCATTTGCTCTAAATCTGTGAGCGTAAAGCTGACTGTTCCCGTAAGGGGTGTCACCGTACTAATTGGTGGGCTGACAATAGCTGGCAAATCAGTTTGGGCTAAACGCTTATCCTGATCTGGGTTTTTGCTTGTGGCAGGACTAGTCGTAACAAGGGAAAGCATCAAGACAATTACATAGCCTGGAAAAACTTTCATTAGGCTTTAACTCTCCTTATTGTTGACCTGTGATGACATTGGCATCAGTGATACCAGGAGACCAATCAGTCCAAGTCCGGCAAGCGATAGCGGGGCAAAAACCGGGGGATTAGTTTCTTCGTCGTCATTTGATATCTTGATGTGTCCAGGCTGTTCAAAGTCGGTGGCTATTACATGCCGAACAGCTTCTATAGGCTTATTCTTGCAATGAAACCAAAAGCCCAAGGTGCCGACAACAACTAAACCGATGAACAGGGCACTTAGCAAAGCACGTCCAAAACGACGAAAAAATAACATTCCCAGGGGCAAGAGAACAAGCATCGTAATTAGGTAGACTATCGGTATCCAGGGCTGCCATTTTTCACCCATAACGACGGAGTGCTCAAAGCGGATTTCCACCAGCAAGGTGAAAAATCCGCCCAGCAGGGTCAACAAAATCAAACGTTGAATTAACTCAACACGATTGAGAAGAGAATGCATTACTCTGTTCATTGCATCAACCCGTCAATGACAATCAAGCGTCATTGCGGTTTCACGCTATGAACATGAATGGCTTTGGTATCAGTATCGATATGTCCTGTAACGGAAACCGTTTTACCGGCATACTTTTTGAGTTTGCTGCTGTCGGTTAGGTTATAGACGGTTTTGGTCTTTGGATCGCAAAGGACCAGCTTGTTGCCTTCATTAAGGCACTTCAGCGTGCATGAAGCAGCATCTGTTCCATGCCCGCCCTTGATCATCTGTGAATGATCAAACTGGCACATGCTGTCACTTACGGTTCCGGTGATGGTCCCGGAATAAACCTTCGCAAGGGCAGGAAGCACCAGCGCGGTGAGAGCTAAGGCGAAGCTAAATGTTATTGAAAAATACTTTGTTGATTTTTGCATAGAAATTTCTCCCGAAAGTTTGAACGAACAAAAACAAGCTATACACCCTACATAGTGCCAGGATTGAAGCCAGGCAGCTTAGGGAGTCTTGAAATACTTTAACATTTTATCCTCCTTGAATGGAGAATTTGTCCTCTTGAATTTATGGCTGGCACGATGCTTTACAGACTTGATGGTAGAGCTGGTCTTGGTTGACAATGAGGACTTGGCAATTTATGCGGAACAAAAAGGCAGATGGTCTAGTCTACGTATCCAAGTACATTACCTTGGCACAATTTCAAAGTGGTGTATGCTAACAAGACTGGAGTCTATGTCTTTCCTGGCAACTGAAAAGGATGGGACTATGAAGAAAGTTGCTTTAATTAGTGCAGTTGTCCTTATTACATTTGCGATGCCCCCGGCGTTTTCTCAACACTCTTTCTGGCATCAGGTTAAGGACCAAGTTTACAACAGGCACGGTTGGCAATATGGGTATGGTCAATATCCACCAGCGGTAAATTATTATGGCACAGGCTATGGTTATTCAAATCCCTGGGGTACATACGGCGTTCAGCAGGGCTGGGGCCATGCTCAATATGGTCGTCAGTATGGTGGTCATGAGTATAGGGAACACCATGGCGGCTACCATCACGATTAGACACCGACAAAAAACAAGAGAAAGGTCAAGAATATGAAAGGTAAATTGTCCAGTTTGATTGTGAGCACTATCTTTATTACCGCGATTACCGCGCTGCCGGTATTTGCCGATCACAATGCATGGCATGCGCACATCGTCAACGGTGCAAAAGCCTATGACCAGGGCAAATATGATGATGCAAACAAGGAATTGCAATTAGCGCTCAAAGAAGCTGAAAGCTTCGGAAACAAAGATCCCCGTTTGGCGATCAGTCTAAATGAGCTTGGACTTGTGGCTCTGGAGCAGGAAAAATACACGGAGGCACAGGACTACTTCAGCAAAGCATTGGCAATCAGAGAGCAAGCACTAGGCAAAGAACACGCTGACACAGCCACCACCTTGGACAATCTTGCTGCGGTCTATGATGCGCAGGGCAAGACTAATGAGGCTGAAACCGTTTGCCAACGTTCTTTAGAAATTAAGGAAAAGATCCTCGGGGCTAACAGCCCGGAAGTTGCCACCACTTTAGAAAATCTAGCCGGCATCTGTGAAACGCTGAACAAATGCGATCAAGCAGAAAAGCTGATTAAGCGTGCGAAGGCAATTAGAGAGAAAAGTCCTAATAGCCCGGAATTAGCCACAACACTAAACAACTACGCTGGTATGTGCATAAGTCATGGAAATGATACCGATGTCGAAAAGCTCTATAAAAGATCATTGAGCATCGATGAGAAGGTTTTAGGACCAGACCATCCAGCGGTTGCAAGAGACCTCAACAACTTAGCTGGGTTTTACGCAAAGCAAGGTAAGTATAAACAAGCCGAGTCGTATTGCAAGCGTGCCCTGGCAATAAGGCAAAAGACCCTGGGTGGCAAAAGTCCGGAGGTGGCTGAAAGCTTACAAAACTGTGCGTACCTGATGAAGAAACTTGGAAAAACGTCTGAGGCAAAAACCTTTGAATCGCAAATCAAATAAGGACGGTCACAAGCATCAGCAATAGCCGCTTCTAGCCTCTCGCTGTCTATTACCTATTGGAGATTCAGAACAATGAAAAATCTTGTGTCCTTCATTGTGGCAGCCACATTCATCGGTGTGAGCAGCCCTCAAGTACTTGCGCACGGGGACGAGGATGAGCATCATTCCGGCAGTTCATACTCAGTTCCGCAAACATATCCTGGAACTCCTGGCTATCCAGCTGCTAACCAGTACATGGGCAGCTTTGGAACCTATACCGGCTACTGGAATCAGAACCAGCAGCAACACCAAGTACTCAGAAGAGCCGGACAGCAGCTCGATCAGTTGCAAGCTCAAGGACTAATATCTGCCCAGGAGCATGCAATGTTGGAAGCGCAAATGCAACTAGACCACGCTGCCTACGATGGACAACCACTGCCAGGTGGTTTCGGCTACACAGCTTCCGGTCCATATGTAAATCCAGCGATTCAGGGCGTTTTACAGAGGCTAGCTAACACGTGGGGCATGGGTATTCCCGGCTCTCCTGTGGGGGGCGCTGCGCCTGCACAAGCTGGAGGATTCAGGCATACAATGCAAGATGCCTTGTCCGGTAACACTTATGGACATAGCCATCATGGGATGACGGCTGGCTTGGGTGCTAGCGGTCGGTTCGGCAATTACTTGAATTACTGGAACCAGAACCCACAGCAACACCAAATGCTTCGACGTTCCGAACAAGAAGCCCATGAGCTTCTACAGCAAGGAATAATCACCCCGCAAGAGCATGCAATCCTTGATGCGCAATGGCAGGCCGATCACGCCGCATTCGATGGCCGCCCGCTGCCGCAGAATTTCAACTACGGATTTCAATCACCCTATGTAAATCCGAGCGTGCCTAGCATTTTGCAGAAACTGCGTGCAAATTGGGGATTGTAATTCATCGAGCGCGGGCGAGTATAGCCCTTCGTTTCTGCACATTGCTCGCCTGACGGAAATTTTTGATCTGACCATTTCGGAGCTTTGCCAGGGAATTTGACCGCTGAAGGATTCCGGCAAATGTGTAGCAATGGTAAGTGATGGATTAAATGATGCACCTGCCATGATGCCGACGGTATACTGTTAGTGCGAAGGGCAGACCTCTGTGCTTTTTTGCAGCTTTTGCCGATCACAACGCCTGGCATGTTTTTGGGAAACAAGATCTGTTGGCTGACGTCTGTCATTTTGGTTGTCCATGTGGACAGTAAAAATGTGAGGTAAGCCAGAAATGAAAAATGTGTTTTTGATAGCAGCAACCAGTTTGATTGCTGGTTATATAGTCTTGTCACCAAGCAAAGTTTTAGCCCAATTTACCATGCCAAATCATCACACGAGTCATGATTTCCGCCGGCAGCAAGATCATAATCGTCACGAAGTTGGCATTTCCAGGCAGCAAGATCGGGCAATCCACAGGCAGGAGAAGAGCCAACATCGTATGGAGCATAGGCTGAGCAATGGATATTATTATCAGAGTGCAGGAAGTGGTGGTGCCTTGGTTAACTTGCTAAATGGCTGGTACAACATAAATGGCTACCCAACCGGCACTGTTGGACCGGGCTCCGGCGGTAATCTTAATGGATACTATAATGGTGTCAATAGTGGCTATGACGGCGTGGCTGTCCAAGACGGACACGCTTATACGGCAGACGGCCATAGATTCGATCACCACGGTAATCACGATGATGCTGCCGGAAACTTATAACGGGATTCCGACCTTCAAATTAGCTTGTTAGTCCTTACACGTGCAATGTCTGGAGACCTTTTGCATTATGTTGTGATCTTCGCCAAACTTGACTAATCCATCGGCATGTTTAAGCAGTTCGCTAAAAGGTATGTAGCTCAAAGAAACGTCGGTAAGCGATCTGCGAAACGAAGGACGATTCAGTTGTGCCACCACTTCCTTTTCACGGTCATCTGGTGCCACCAAATATAAGTTGCAATTGCAGTCTGGAATTGAGTAGGCTAGGTCCTCCATTCTCAAAATGCCCGAATAGATAGATGTGCTTTTCTCGACTTCAAACGCGCAAACTATCTCTTTGGTATCAGGTTTTAGCCAGAGAACATCAATCATGCCGATACTGTCTGCTGCATCTGGTGTCACAGAGGCGGGCGGCAATTCCGGAATAGTGAGTTGAGCAAGTGACTGCCCGTCACAATTCTTGTGCCGGTCGTTTCTGGCAACATATACGTCAAGTTTAAGCGCCCGTCCGATCCTAACCAATGTGTACTGGATAAGGGTATGCTCAGATTCTTGCTTTTCTTCGTCTAGTACTTCTTGGTGCCTAGCTTTGGCAGCTCTTTCGGCTTTTTCCTTTTGGTTTGCAAGAACCATTGAAACGTTGCCATCAACTAACAAGCGCCCAGAACCGATTTCAAACAACAGTCCTGCAATTGCTCCGAGATCTTTGGAGAGCATGTTTTTTATATCTTTGTGGGAATTGAGACCGACACAAGCTTCTCTCATAGTCAAGTAATCTTGCCAGGAGCCTAATTTGATCCTCGCTGAAAAAAGAGCATTAAAACCGTTTACCATTGCGGTGTTAAACGGCAATACAAAGGTGGGGTGCAAAAAATAGATGATGTTGGCTACCGCTGGTCCTAAGCCTTTTATTTCAGCAGAGTCTAGACAGCTCATTTGCTCTAGTATTTGCTCTTCTCTGGTAGCTGAATAGCAAGACTCTAAAAATTGCCCAAACTTTCTTTTGTTTTCCGCGTTTTCATAAATGTCGGGAATGCGTATTTTTGGCTTCCAATAAAATGCGTGTGCTGCTCCGACAAAAATTTGCTTTTGCTCGGTAATGGCAGTAAGAACAACCTCCAGAGGGGAATCTTTGAAATCATTACCAAAGGTGCCGGCAGCTATGGCAGTGAATGTGTCCTTCACGCCAGCGCGTATAGCTCTGAACGCCTTAAGTCTTTGCCCGGCTCCGGTAAACCAGGTATTGTAGACCGACTCTTGATCACGTTTGAATTGGTCAATGAGGTTGGTAAGGAGCTGTGCATCAAAGTCTGGGTTGTTTGCCTGATTCATCCTTTTGTCCTGCGTTCAAAAAGAAAGATAATATTTTACAACTTCTCAAAGAGCGGATAAATCAGGATCCGAATCACTTATAAGCGGGAAGGCTAACCAGACTTAGCTGCACTAAAGATTAAAAGATCAATTTAGGCATGGGAAGACTACGTATAAAGTCCTTTGCAATGGCGATGGAACTGTATATTATCTGACCAGTCAGTCGTTTTGTTCAAGAAGAAGGCGAGGTTGTTTTATGGACTATGGGATAAACGAACGGGCATCAAACCTTGCACACGAGCTGCATGAAGGCGACGTCAACTCAGCCTCGCAGATTATTCAAAGCGAACTAAGTAGCTATGGCCCTGATGAAACACTGGTTATGGTAAGACTGGCAAATCAACTTGAATTTCAAAACCAGTCTGGTTTTGGCAACATGGGAATTGACAGCGTTCAAATCACGGCAGACTCATATGGAAATCAGCACATCATAATTGTTGATAACAATTTCCACAGAGCAGTTGCTGAGGCGGCTAGCATACCAATACAGCAGTCACTTAGCATAGCCCAGCCATATTATGGGCAAATGATCGGAGTTAACCAACCAGGGAGCTATTTTTTTCGCAATGACCCTATGGGACATAATAGCGGATGGAAGCATGAGTTGTTGGATTACTTAGCACCACAATACAATCATCCGTACTCGGGTGGATATGGTTATGGCGCACAGCAATTCTTGCCATACCAATCGAGTAGGCAGAACTACAGGCAGTATCATCATGACGGGCACAATTATATTCAACAAAATTGGCTGCCTGGTCAGCTTATGCGGCAGCAGTATTTTCAGCATAATTACACACCATACCATCAGCCACGCCATCACAATCGGCATCACACGTGGTAGAAACTTGCCTCAATAACTTTTCCGGTCTTCATCTTGGATTGCGGATAGGTCCATTTCGGTTGTATGGTTGTATGGGCTAGATTCATTGATGCGCTGGGCATCAATAGTAGTACCTAAAATCATGGCTGCCTATCCGGTGACGGCCGTAATGCGTACCCCAATGCAGTCCTGCCTCCGGTGACCAATGGAATTTCCTGTGCAGATCATAATGATGCCGTGAATCATAATAAGAATACGGCGCTGCATATGGATAAGGCGTGGTGGCATAGGGATATGGACTAGAACGCCCATAGTACGGAGAATTCATGTAAGGATCAACATAAAATTGGGGTTGCGCCTGTCCGGCAGACGGAATGCCCAAAACCAGAAAAGCTGTAGAGGCAAGTGCATTAATTAGCCATCGACTGCTACTCATTTGAGGCCTCCTATTGTCGTAAACGACTCAAGACATCTTCATTGATGGTTGCAGCCAGGCTTTGGTTCCAAACCTGGCATATTTTAATCAATCATTTACAATCAAGCTCGTTACGAAAGATCGGATCTATCGGTGCGACGTGACCGAGGGATGATGAATGGCAGTTCAAATTGATCTGCTCCGGGATGCACCTCCAGATAGCACTTAAGAAATCTTGAAACACTCAACGTAGGCTGTAACGAAAAATATCAGTTGGACATAAATTTCACCGGAGAAGAGATGCTACTACGTTACTCGATGTAGCATTGCAATGACATAAAGCAGGTAAAGCACAACTTGATCACCATCAAACATAAGATCCAAGAAAAATATGATCGAATTGCGTTTGCTTATGATTTATTCATTGGCTTAATTGATATCTCTATTAGGACACCACGGCTTGAACTATTCAAAGGTCTGCACGGACGGATTCTCGACGTTGCCGGCGGTACAGGAGCAAACTTGCAATATATTCCCGCTCATTGTCAAATTACTGCTATTGATTTAAGTGAAAAAATGTTGGATGTATATCAAGTAAAAGCAAAAAAAGAAGAGCGCACGGTAAAAACTTTGATCATGGATGCAGAGGAGCTGAGATTTCCGGATGAATCTTTTGATGGCATAGTGGAAACCAATGCGCTCTGCACATTGCCTAATCCAGTCACAGCTCTTAAGGAAATGAACCGAGTATGTCGGCCTGGTGGAGATATAATTCTAATCGATCATGGGTGCAGCAGTATCTCTCAGCTCCGTTTTTGGCAAAACCGTCTAGCCAATTGCTGGCTAAGAATCAGCTACTGCCACCTCAACCGAGAGCCTATAGAGTTGGTAAAAGCTGCTGATCTTACCATTAGAAAGAACAGTCGCCAACTGGCGGGCATCTTTTCGATGATCCATGCCACCAAATCGAATTAGCGATTTTGGTGCCAGAGTTTAAGGCTCTTTGTGCCTAAGTAGCCTTGGATCATCATAGCCAGCCTTCAGTCAGACTTTGTTTTGGCAAGAGGGGGGGCTTTCCCCATTCCCTTCTTATCGATAGAAGACTTAAGATAAAGCTGAGGCGAGCAACGGTTTAAATGGAGCAACATGTCGGATTTGGAAAGGACTGCGATCAAGTACCCTGATTCAGACAAAACTTACGCTGAAATAGGTCGAGTCATGAGTGAGCCATCATTGGCAGCGGTTGCCGAGCAAACTCAGCGCTCAATCGATCAAGCTTCTAGGCTGTTGGATAGTCCTTTTGCATTTTCTGACAACACGGTGAAAAATGCTTCTAAAGAAGAGGCTACGAAAGTCGATCCGGCTCAGGCAGCCGAAGCTCTTTTAACCCAAGCTCTTGAAGAGCGTCGTTCTAAGCTTGGAGAAAACAGCCCATTTACGGCAGAAGCTATGCATGAACTTGGAAAACTCTATTGTCGTCGTAAAAATGATTTTCCGAAAGGCGAAGAATATTTTGAAAAAGAGATGGCAATTTTTGAGCAACTTGGTAGCCGTAGCAAGCGGTGGCAAAGGCTTGACGAGATAAATTCTTATTATCTTTCTGCGGCAAACAGTCTGCTTAGAAAAGGAGATCTTGTAAGCGAACACAAGGCAGCATTGATCCTGGAAAAGGATTTTGAGCTGATGAAGAAACTGGGATCAAGCATGCCGTCGTCCATGAAGATGGTAGGTCTGGCATTGGTTAACATATATAAAAAGGGTGGTGCCTTCGATAAGGCGGACCAATTGTTTAGCACAATGATCAAAGCTGGCGAAATGAATGGCAATAGCGCTGATCCTTATGTGTATTTAGAGTACGGTGACTTTTTAATCAGTCAGGGTCGATTAAAAGAAGCAGAAAAGCAGGCTAAAAGGTTGAGAACTGTGTTTGGTTCAAATGATGATCAGGCATTTGAAGCAATGCAATTGCAAAAACAAATAGAAAAGTGCAAAGCGCTGAACAAGGGGAAATAGTTAGTCGATGGCCATAGAGCTAACATGTTTCTGTTGCGGGCATACTCAAGAATTTGCGGATGCCAAAGAGGCATTCAAAAAAGATTGGGACTTGCCACCATTTATACTTTCACATCGGCACATAGCCTGTGAATGGTGCAAAATTTTTATTGGTTTACCTTCAGACTCTGATCTTGTGCAGAAGCATCGAGAGGCGCATAAGAACCAAAACCCTTGATACTTCTAAGTACCTTTAGTTTATTGCTTGGCAATCAGCCCATCCCAAACCATCCGCGGATGTTTCCTGAGTCCTGAATTCGTTGACGCTGTATTGGGAACAAACCATATGCTGATGGCGTCCTTACTGGCGTTCTTACCAAAATAACTGAAGGTCGAGTTTATTCTTATGAATGTGCTCAAATACTTAGCAATTGTTGTGTGGGTCGCTGTACTTTCGACAGGCTGTCACCCGCATTAGCAGGAGATCAAACGCCGCCAAAACTGCCGGCATACCGTCCACAATAGGGTAATACGGCGTAACGCTGCACATTGTAGTGGTGGGCTTCCCCGAATTTGTCACGCCAGTGCCGCTGTTTAACATGCATCGTCAAAAAGAGGGCATCCTGGAACTCTTTTCTGAAATCGCTATCTTTAATCTCTAGAAATTAAAAGTTTAGTTCATTGGAGATCCAACCATGACAAACCAAATTCGTTCACTGCAAAAACCATCTGAATTGCACCAGAAGCATGGCTCTGGGGAGCGGAGATATGTCAACTTCGCCCTCATGGTGATCTGCTCAACTGTGGCCATGTTCGGCGTCAGCTATGTGGGCAGCGCTAGCCTTGAGCATGTGGTGTTTAGCCAGACTCAGGCGTACATGACGATTGCAATGGGAGCATCCATGGCCTTGGTATGTGGGCATTCATGCAAGACATGCTG
>JAKFVJ010000416.1 GCA_021732245.1 Candidatus Obscuribacterales bacterium
GAAGCATGGCCATTTTAGCCATTATTGTTTCAGGCACTTTCGGCTTTACGAGTTTGCGAATTCTGTCAGCTATCTCGTCGAGATTATCAACCTCAAGCGCCAGATTCATTCTCTTAGTCGAGCCAAAGGCATTGATAAGCACCGGCATGTCATAGCCTTTGACGTTGGTGAACAACAGCGCCTTGTTCTTCCCTTCCGGCGATTTGCTTATGCGGTCTGTAATCTCGGCAATTTCCAAGTCAGTCGAAACAGGCACGTCAATGCGCTGCAGTTCGCCTTCCTTCTCCAGGACTTTCAAGAATTCACGTAAATCGTTATAAGCCATAAAAGCGCCTCAAGTACTTAAGTCAGTCATTTGACAAGTCAAAGACCTTGTATTTTAGCCGCTTTTGCGCTCATTTCCCTGATACGCGACTTAAGCAACGAGCTTCAAGACAACTCTTGCTTTCCAGCCAACAATACGTCCTAAGCCAAAATTGGAATCTGACGCAGGTGGTCAAAATGTCGATCTCTGCTAAATAGAATAAGCTCATGCTGAATAGCCAGTGCGCCAATCCAAATATCGTTGGTCGGAATTGGCGTACCTTGCTTTTTCAACTGCGCGAAAATTCGAGCATAGTGATGACTGGTATTGTCGTCAGGACAAAGGACATTTACTCGCGGAGAATTGAGAAATCGCACTAAAAGTTGTTCGTTTTCATTACCGCGCGATCCCAAAAGAAACCCAGCGCGCAACTCAGCTAAAACCACAAGTGGCACAAAAATTTCGCCAGCGCGCTGCAATGCCGAGACAGCGACATCTTCACCTTTTACAAAATCCACATAGCTATTCGTATCGAGCGCGAGTCTCATTTCCACAACTCTTCATCAATCTGATCATGAGCAAGAATTGCCTTATCGAACTCAGGATCGTCAGACCAACGACCGACTAAATGATCTAAATCTGTATAACTGATTTCGTCCGAGATTCCGGCAGAACTGCTAAGAGCCTCGACAAGAACTGTATTGAGGCTTTTAGAATCCGCTTTCGCTCTACTGCTGAGCATTTTTTTTACTTGCACAGGAACATTGCGAATAGTCAGTTGGACTGTCATTTTTCTTTGCTTGCTCTTCATGTATACATTATATACACAAAGCGCATGCACTGCTCATTAACTTACCCTATGCAGCTTAGAATCAAACGTGTTACTTACCTGGACACGGGGAGAATAGGGGCTTTCGACAACATCAATTTGACCTACGCCAACGCGCTATCTCCAATAGCTGCTCTTACTCCCCTTGCAATTTCCCATAAGTACTTGTCGCTAAGTGGTGGTCCAAGTGGGCCCCTGGGATCCAAGAATGCTTTTGCTAGAGTACTTACTAAATCACATCGTGCGTGACAGTCCTTGGGCAGCCCGCCTGAACCCTTCGGCACGAACTTGTGAAAGGGTTCAAATGGCCTATCAAGTGTCGTACTGAATGGAACAATAATCACATTACGCCCCGTCTTGTTGCGTGGATTGGTGGACATAATTAACACTGGACGCGGCACATGAGGATCATCTGGTATTACCGGGTTTTGTCTGGCCAGCCAGACTTCTCCCCTGAGCGGGAAAGTCAGATTTAAGGCTTGCGATTTGCGGCTACTCATCGTGATTTCGCCAAAATGACTCGGTCGTTAAAGCCACCCAAGAGGCATCTTCTTCCGTTTCAACGTAATTTGCAAAATATGCCTCCTCTTCTTCCTCCGCCTTTTTCTTCAGCCAAATTTCAATAGCCTGCTCGACAGCCTCGCTTCTGTTCAATTTAAGCTGTGCCACCTTTTGATCGAGATGCTCAACGAGCGTCTTTCGAACGCTGGCTGTAAATTTGCTTTTGCCTTCACTCATCGCAAGGTACTCCGTGGACTCCCATCTAAACTCCATTTTGTCATACCATTTGTCATCCATCAATAACTAAGCCAGCATTGGGATCTAGGCAAGGTGCTCAAAACGTTTAGGGTCATCAAGGTCCGTGTAATTTGTACCGCCCGCTAAGACACTGGCAGAAACGCTGAGAGCCTCTGCCCTATGCAAGAACTGCCTGCATTTATTAGGAAATCAGCATTTGCAATTTTGCATTTTGAATGCATAATTACAAATAGAGGTATTGATGATCGAGCGATTTATAAAACGTACCATTGAACCGATACTTAGCCGGGCATCCAAAGAATTTCCGGCAATTGTTTTGACTGGTCCCAGACAATCCGGCAAGACCACTCTTTTAAAAGCGCATTTCGCCAATGCTCATAACTATGTGTCGCTGGAACCTCCAGTGTAACTTTCAGCACTAATTGGCACGGTTTCTTCGGAATTATTTGGCAGCCATTCAGCCGATTGAGCGATTAATGTCTGGGGGAGTCTCGCAGGAAAAGGAGCATAGCAAGTCAAGACCGGTCGGACGGTAGCGGTCACCGCCGTATAAACCCCACTGAGCGCAGGGAGTGGACTGCTGGCCTTTCGTAAACTTACCCTATGAAGAATGACTGCCGGAGGCTATCCTCATCAGAATCGAATGAGGCAGACCTATTGGCAGATCCACCAAGACGGGCGGGACAACGATAAAGCAGCACATCGATGGCTGTGCGGGAGCGGTGTACGACGCTTGGACCAAGGCGACTGGGTTGTGCCGACAGGCGGAAGTGGTAGCGCACGGCATCGTGGAAGGCGGAACAAAGGAATTTGGACAGGAAATCGCGAAGCGACCGATTGAGACAGCGATAAATGCGGGACTATCAATTGGGCTTGGAGCTGGACTTGCATATCTACATTTGCGGCATAAATTAGCTCATAAAGTTGTTGGCACAATAGCTGGACTGTTTGGCATCAAGGCAACAGTGGATGGATTCCAGCACATTTCCAAAAATCAAGATTTCACTTCTGCCATGAATGCTGCGTACAGTCATGGTGACAAAGCAACAATGGATCGGAGTAAAGCAATAGCAGTAAAGGTATTGGCACCAGATGTAGTGCAGTTTGAAGTCGGTGCCCTTGCTGGCGGAGTTGGTTATAGTGGCGGGTTTGGAATCGCAGGATTGAGAACCAAAACGTTTGCCGAGCCGTGGTCAAAACTGATGGCCAAAGCTAGGAAATGTCTAGAGCTTGGCGCAGAACGAACAAGCAGGAGTCCTGTAAGGGATTGGCCGGCGTGCGACGCAGGAGGTAATCCGTTTGCAGAGGCAACAACGGTCGAGAAGAAGATCATTGAAGAATTTGTCACGGAATTGCAAGGCGCAGAACTTGCTGCAAATCCAAAGTTCTCCTATGCCGTGAGAAGAGGCGACAATGGAATACTGGAATTAGAATTCAAAACATTTCCGAGTCAGGAAATACCCGACTATATGCATCGGGAATGCGACGAAGTGATGCTTAATTTGGCTCAGGAGTTAGAGAACAAGATACTGGAAAAGTATGGAGTCAAAGTAAGATTTGGTGAGAGCTACGTCTACAACTATGATCGTGCTGGACATTCCGGCAATGTGATCTTGAAACATGATTTCTTGAAGCCGGAAGCCTTGAACCCTCAATGGCAAATAATGCTTGTTGAGAATAAAGACATTGTCAGTTGGGAATGGCGCACCGACGATCCAAGGTTGAATAGACCATTCATGCGTGCCACCGATTTTGAAAAGAGAATTATTAAACACGTAGTGGATCAGATACAAGAACAATTGCCTGGACTCAAGCTCGGGGCTCAAAGAGTTCTGGGTTCTTTAAATGAGACTTACTCACCGGTTCTGGAAATCTCCAGCCTCAAGGAGCCAACGCCAGAAGTTTGCAATAGACTCGATCTGATAATGGAAGAAGTCTTCTATCAATATGGCGTCCGGCCCAAATATAGCTTTCTGCCGCATGAATCAATTGAATGGACCTATCACGATGACAAGGTTCCTATCAGCTTAAAATTCGCTCGATAGGTTCACGACAGTTCCGGTTCACGGTTGTTGTTCTTCATCCTTTATCGATTCCTTGATTCGATTGAGGATCTCAGCTTCAGGCTTTGACTTCCATACAACAAGAAAATTGTTGCGTTGCTTCATTGCTGTGCACGTTGTAGGACACAGAAGTTCCAGCAGATAGCAAATCTCTTTGTATGCTGTTTCAAGCTCAAGATCAAAAATGGCTCCGTGATGTGCAATGACATTACGCAGGTCGCGTATTCTGTCTAACTTAGGACAAACGTCATCGTACAGCGCATTTGGCAGAAGAAACTTGGGATGTCTTTGGTTTTGACAGGCAAAAATAATCGAGTACCTATCTCGCAGAGTAGATTCACTCTTAAAGGTGGTTACCCAAAAGCCAAATGTCAGTGCTGGAATGACATTATGGACGCTTTTCTTGCCCTCGCGCCCCTCTTCACTGAGCGCCTTTCGGAGTTTATTGTTGTTAGTGTATTTTCTTTCGGACTCTGCTGCTTTATTAGCATCATCTATTTGATCGTGGCCTACCCAGCGCTTGCAGAGATGCCAATGTTCGCTTTCGTGATCGTTTTCGTGATCTTTTTTGCAATAGTCCGCGAGTGCCTTGGAAATTCTGTTTCTCAAAGTCACTTCCAGGTACTGCAATGGAACATAGAATGATTCGCAGAGTTCTACGTTCCATTGGCAGAGTTGAAGCGCCAGATCCTTTCGCTCAGGCTCTGAGAGGCTAGAATCATATAGGGTGGCTATGTCGAGGAAGTATTTCAGTCGCGGCTTTGAGAACGTTTCCTCAAAAGCAGTCCATAAATCGTCATCGTAAGAGAGACGCCTGTCCTTTGTTGATTGCATACAACCCTCCAGGAAGGCACTCAGCCGATTGGACCAAGGTCCGGGATAGGAAACCCCATCAAGCCACAACACCTTATGCCCATGCCGATAGTGATCTGGCTGGCTTCAGAGGCAAATTAAGGATCGAAAAGGGACCGCTCGCGAACGGTTGTAAGCAATATGCTTTGCCTGCGGAAAGATCAGAGCATGCGGATCGAATTTCAAGCCGGAATTATATAAAGGCTTTCCCATTCAGGAAATAGCAATATGTTGCGTATCGCGTTAGTTAGCGCTAACTCGTGTAGCGTCGACAATAGACTGAGAGTTAATCTCAAATCACGTTTTACATTATTGTCCAAAGTGAAGAATGCTGTGAGCGGTTGACCGGTTAATCAAATGTTGAAAAAGCGAATTCGTGTCCGGCGTCAATTCTGCGCGTTATTAGGCGGAGTGGCCTTACTTAACCCATTTATAAGAGCCGAAGCGCAGACGGCATCGACTGAGCCTGTGGGACCAGTGGCGCCTCAGCAGAGCACTACTTCGCCCACAGCAACGCCTATCCATCTCGACCTGACATCCACTGAACGCAACCTGCCTGCACCGCACTTCGTGGAGAACAGCCCGGTAAATATAGTCGTAGGCGGATCTGCCGTTCCAGTGTCGGCTTCAAGCGTGCTTACGCCGGCAGAGAGATTAGCTACGTGGCAAGTCTTCTCAACCGGGCAACAGTCTATTCAGCTCGGCGCTCAGGGAAATGCCGTCGGCGGCACGTTTAATATGGGTAGCAACTTCACTCAGTACGTCAGCGGCGTAGTGATACCATCTGGCGTCACCTGCGTGCGTGATTTTGGCACAGCTTCAGCCCTCAACTTGACAGGAAATTTGGTAAACGCCGGCACGCTCTTTGCAGTGTCCAGTAATCCGCAGGTGACCACCGCTACTTTCGCTGCCAGTAACATAACAAACCTGCAAGGCGGGCTTCTATCTTCGATTGCACCAAACAACTTGCCGGGAATTACATCAGCAATCTCGAATGTAAGCCTGACGCTAAGTGCGTTGAACAACATCATGAATGCCGGCACCATAACCAGCGCGGCTAATTTAAACATGAGTGCCGTCAACAACATCGTCAATACCGGCGCCATCTCTAGTATTGCAAACTTAAACATCAATGCCATCAACAATGTCGTTAATGCTGGTTTAATCAGCAGTGGCGCCAACTTGAATATTGCAGCAGGAGGCTCCATCACTAACTCACTGCTTGCCGGAATGACAAGCACAATACCTGTTATGCAGGCGGTCAATAACATAAATTTGCTTGTTGGCTCCGGTTCTCTGGTAAATAGTGGACTCATTACTTCTGCAGGCAACGTCAATATTGCTTCTCAGATTTTGCAAAATTTGCAGATCAATAACTCGCTCGGGACTATTCAGGCACTAAACGCCATCAACATTGGCGATACAACAACTCAAGCCAAGGTTGACCTCAGTATTCTGGGCGGTGATCTGATAAGCAGGCAATTGAATTCATTCTCCGGCAATGGCTCTGTTGATGTGGCTGTTCGCGATTTACAAGGCGTGGTCAATGTAACAGCTGGTGAATTGCACGTTTTGGCTGAAACTAACAATCTGCTTTTGGGCAACATCAACTTATCAGGCGATCCCTCTTTCTACAACAGCGCAGTAAACGGCGATGTCACAATTGCTGGCGATCTGAACTTTGGCGGGCAAGACTTAGCAATAGTTGCCAGCCGCAATATAGTCACTGCTGCCGGAGCCGGTGTAATCAGCACTAGCTCAACCACTGGAAATGCCGGAAATATAACAATGATCGCTGGAGCGCAGTTCACAGCCAGCTCATCATCTGGGCCGCCTGCACCGGGACAAGTCGACCCAACAGTGCCAGACCCTAATGACCCGAATATAACGCTGACCATCACTGGTGCATCAGCATCGGGCGGAAAGATTGATCTGACAAATGGTGGTGTGGATAACATTACCGCTCTTTCGGCCACTTCGACCGCCGGCCGCGGTGGAAATATCACTATGGCTGCGTTCGCCGGATCATCCGCCGACTCCGGCACAATTACACTGCCAAATACTGTGACTGTGGCAACTGGTGGTGCCGGTGGTTCTGCTGCTAACAGCAATGGCGATGTGGTCATCGTCGCTGGAGCCACATCAGGAACTCCTATCAACATCGGGCCAATAAATACTGTCAACACCACTTCATCGGTTGCTGCGACTAATACTGGCTTCACCAATATTGTGTTGGCTCAGCCAACACTACAGAACGGCACAAGCATGACCATAACAGGTGGCACCGTCACAGCCGGCGCTCTGGTTGGTAGTGTCAATCTGCCGACGGCCACTGTATCTCCAGGCAATTTAGATGTCAAAACAGAAACAGGCGTGACTATTAGTTCACCTGGCACCATAGCCCTTGGAGCCACCACCACAAATGGCGGCAATCTCATGGTCGTATCACGTCAAAACATAGTATCTTCCGCGACAGCCGGAGCGCTTACTACCGACTCTGCCACCGGCAAAGCCGGAAATCTTACTTTATTGGCAGGCGCCAACACCACATGGACAGACAGAGTAACAGTCAGGGTCAATCAAGCCTCCTCCACTGGCGGCTATATCGACCTGAATTCAGGTACTCCAATAACCTCACTCTCAGCTTCAACAAATGTTGCCGGTGCATCAGCCGGGAATATAACCATAGCAGCATTTGCTGGAAGCGACCCAGCTTCTGGTACCATCGCTCTGCCGCCAAGCGTGACCATTAGATCTGATGGTGGCGACGGTGGTTTAAACAGAGATATCTCAATATTCGCCAGAAATTCAAGCGCTCCAACTGGAATCGGCATCGGCGGAATCAGCCTGACTAACGTCAATAGCAGGCAAGGCAACAATACTGCCAACATCATATCTGTTGTTGGCTCTGATCCATCTGTGCCGACGGTTGATGTGAAAGGGGGCACCATATCTAGTACCGCCATAACGGGAACTAACTCTACCAACGTCAATATTGTGATTGACGGCTCCATAGTTCTTGATAGTGTTCACCCCACGCTTGGTACGTTCAATAAAATCCTCATTGGCCCCCAATTCATAATTGCGTTCTCGCCGCAGAAAACAGTTTTTGTCAACGGCTCTATTACTCTCGCCGGAGCCGAGTTAGATACATCTACAAGTCCTTTTGCAAACCAGAAAGGCATAACTATTCATCTAAGCTCACCCACTCCATTTGTCATTGGCAGCGGAGCAACCACTAATGGTGTTAATGGAGTTATTTCTGCAAATGGCAATGCCTTGCATCCCAATGCTGGCAATATCAGTATCACGAATGCCTCCGGCGATATCCAGATATTGTCTTCAACGGCAGTTTCAGCTACAGCAGGACCGGGTGGTGGCGCTGGTGGCGCAATTGCAATGCAGACCAGCAACCTGTTCGTTGGCAACATAATTTTGCCGGTGGGCACGTTTAATCCGGTTGACGGATCGGCCGGGCAACCTTCAGGGAGTCTCAGTCTTATTGGTGCAGACTTGCTAGTGGCAGGCGGTGGACATGCTCATGTCTCAATATCCGGTACAAATCCTGGAAACAACCTTGGCGTATTGACGCTCAACGCAACCAACAATGATCTTGATATTGGAGCCGGCAACGGGCAGATAAGCGTCGCTGCTCTCGGTGGTGGAAAAACAATAAATATTAGATCAGCCGGCAATTTGACAATCGATCCAGCTGCTGTACTTTATGACAATCCAGGATTCACCAACAACCTTACTTTCAGTGGCGGCACAGTGCTTGTAACTGGCGATCTCGTACTAACAGGTACTTCGTCATCAACATCTTTGAATACGATTACACTGAACACCAATAATCTCTTTACTCCATTCGTCATTGGTCCCGGCAACACGAGCACTAACGGCGTAAGAGGAAGAATAATTGCAGACGGTGTAGGCGACTCCGGCGGCGCCATTATTGTCAATGGCGGCGTGAGTACCATCAACTTACTCGATCCCTCATATCTTTCCGTCGCAGGTAGCCCCGGATACCTCGGTGGACAAATATCCTTGTTTGCGGACTTTGGCACTGTCAATATTGGAATAATAAATGGAACGATGAATGGAAGCGGAGTCCTCGAAGGCACGCTGTCTGTCGATTCATCAGGTCCAAGCGCTTCATTCAATCATCCAAGCCAAATCTCTATCCTCGCACGCAATTTCAATGTCACCGGTGGTAGCCTAGTCTTTAGCGCAAATGGCACTGGTGGAGCCAATGCCGGAAATGTTTCCGTTGTCAGCAGGCTGGCAAATAATTTCACAGTCGGCGAAGGCACCGGGCAATTTCAAGTTAGCGCTATTGGTGGGA
The DNA here is from genome assembly GCA_021732245.1 of Candidatus Obscuribacterales bacterium. Lineage (GTDB taxonomy): Bacteria > Cyanobacteriota > Vampirovibrionia > Obscuribacterales > Obscuribacteraceae > SBAT01. The sequence goes on from JAKFVJ010000416.1 coordinate 9,150, forward strand.
ACGGCAATGTAGTCTTAGATACCGCAGGCAATTTGACGATTACCCCCACGAGCGGAGTGCTGGATGTTGTGAATAGCAATCTTGCCCTGTTGATGGCCAGTCTTGATTACACGAGCATTAATGTCGGCACCGCACGATTACAAATAACGCCAAACGCCAACACCAGTATCACGATAGGCGCAGCCAGTGCCGGGGCCGGTCTTCATATAACAGCAGCGCAGCTTGGCAACACGACAGCCGGTGACCTGTTTATCGGTAATTACTACGTCACTCTATTTGGAACCCCACTTCCTGGAAATTACATACCTTCAGTTATTCCTAAACCACCAGGAATGGACCCGCATTTGGTCAACTTCGGCGACATCATCATCGCCAACAATCTCGATCTGTCCAATTTCCAAAATGTAGCCCTGGTTACTGCCGGTGGCTTCAATGCCGGCGGTAAAACTATCACGCTTGGAGCAGCAAACTTGTTTGTTCAAGAAAGTAGGACTGTCGACACCGGCACAATCACCAGCACTACCGGTGACATCACGTTTTTCCAATACCGACTTTATAGTGAAACTCCTGCGATCAACGTCACAGGTTCTGTTACAAGCAATAGTGGCACCGTTGGCTTCTACACAGGATCTTTTTCCACGCTAAACCTCGGCGCTGCTCTTGGCGGTGCCGTGACCAATATTAGCCTTGGACTTAACGCTACTGTTCAGCAAACAGCAGGGCTGATAACCGGCGGGACCGTTAATCTTGACGGACTACTCGCCTCATTTGGAACGCTGAGTAATCAACTAAATGTCAGTGCCACCACATTGACTGCCGGTCCCTACGGTAACGCGTACATTAATAACGTAGGCGGTGCTTTGTCGATAGGTAATTCAAGCCCGGCCGGCGTCTTCTTTGTCACATCAAACGGGCCTATTACTACAACAGGACCAGTTTCAGCCACGCAAGTTGTTTTGCAAACGGCAGCAGGAAGCAATGCCGGTATTACCGTCGGCGGCAACATTAGCGGTACGTTTGCTTTTGGCTCTTCCGTAACACTGCTTGCCGATGGCGCCGGCTCTATTGTTCGAACCGCAGGCGTTATCTCAGGACCGACCGTCAAGTTAATAACCGGAGGCGGAAGTATTGGGTCTTCCGGCACTCCAATTGCCACCGCAGCCGATGCGCTGGGCATCAATATATCTACTGCTTTCAATGGCGGCGCCTTCGTTTCTAATAAGCGCCCAGTAAATCTCCTGGATTCACAAGCCGGTAGCAGCCTTGTTTTTAGCAACATAGGCAACGTGACGGTAAACCACGTAGCGGACAGATATCTATCAGCACTTCTGCCGGCGGAATTAACGTCGCTCCCGGCAGCGTCCTCAATGCCATCGGCGGTGATTTAGTCCTCCATGCCACGAATGCAACTTCCGGCTTCATCACAATAGGGGCTAATGCCAGCCTCAATGCCGCATCGTCTACTGCCGGCACTGGCAATCTCGGACTCTTTGTTGGCCCCTTTCCTCAGCTGTTTGGCGCGCCGACACCTGCAAACATTACCGTCAATGCAACTAATGGCGGGCAGGCTCTTTTTACTTTCACCGGAATAGCCGCTTCCGCTCCAAACAACACCATTAATGCCGACGGCAAAGGCGTTGTTCTCTCCAGCAACGGCCGCCCATTGACTCTTGGCGGCGGCGTGGCGCTGAATGCCAGACCAGTGTCGCATTACTTAAATAGCCTAGATTTAACAGATCCGGAAATAATCTCCCAAGTTCAGGCACTTGTTGCAGCCGGCGTCATCCAGGGCAGCATCACGGTCTCAGGGGGAGTGGTAACAGGCGGAAGCATAACCATACCGCAAGCTAATTTAATTGGAGGCATTGGTCTTGCTTCCATCAATATTCCAAATGCTGTAGTTGTGAACTTGAATGGCAGCTGGCAGCCAAGCCAGCCGCTTGTTGTCAATGTGGGCACTTGTGGGACTTGCAGCAATCAGGACATACAAATTGGCGGCACGCTGGCCTTTACAGGCACTGTCAATACTGGCGTTGTCGTGCAAGTAGGCGTTGTCGATGCTCCGAAGGCATTCGTCTTTCGAGCACTTGTCCCGTCACTTGACTCTGTCAGTCCTTCCGGCAACAGCCCATTTCTTTCAGGGTTTGTTTCATTTCAACAACCGCAAAGAAACGCGCAGGGCGCCGTCCCAGCTCCACCATCGCAGGCCCCGACAACCGGTCCATTGACAGGATTCACTTGCAACGGAAGCGGGCCTGAGCAGGGTATTGCAGGCCTACGCGGAAATGCGCAATCCGCCCAAGGACCAGGCACTAACCTGCCGCAAAATCCCAATGTTCCGCTGATACCTACGATCATTAGCGGCACTGGCGGTTCAGGAGGCGGTGGCAGTGGTCCTCCTCCAACAAGTGGCGGCGGTCAGCCTCCTTCGAGTGTCGCCAGTGGTAGCGGTGGTGGTGGCACTGGCGGCGGTGGACAGCCTCCTTCGATACGAGGCGGTCAAGGTGGCTTGCCTGGCGGCAACCCTACCCGAAGCCCCACAATCATT
>JAKFVJ010000054.1 GCA_021732245.1 Candidatus Obscuribacterales bacterium
AAATGTCTCCTCGAAACCTTATTGAATATCTCATGAATCAAAATGATTTATCACAAAAGGACTTAGTAAGCGAGTTTGGTGCTCATAGCCGCGTCTGTGAATTTTTGGCGGGCGAAAGACGTCTTAGTCTAGAGCAGGCGAAGCGATTAGCGAAACGTTTTAGAATAGATATCAACAGATTGATAGTCTAAGTCTACATTTTTGTTGGTTCGTTGGCTGGAGAAGCGGTTAGTTTGTTTAAGCGCTCAATTACTTCACCTGCTTGTTTTGTGCGGTGCGTGGCTTCTAAAATTTTGGCGTAGTCGGTGAGGTTACCCTTCAATGCATCCTTACCCATATCACCGAATTTTTCATTGACGGCAATGGCACGCAAAAGCGGTGATTCGGCTTTTTCGTATTTGTTGTCATCGATATAAGCGGCAGCCAAATTGGCAAGGCTTGTTTCAAGGATTGGGTGTTCGGCGCCGAACTTCAACTGATCAGCAATTTGCACGGCGCTTTCTAAAGCAGATTGCGCTTCTGCATAATTCTTTTGCTTGATGTAAAAACGACCTAGTTCATTGAAGCTGGCAGCCAGCAAAGAATCGTTTTCAAATGTGCATGTCTCAGCAATCGAGAGCGATTTTTTCAGGGCTTCTTCGGCTTCTTTCATTTTGCCTTGCTTTTCCAGAAGCATAGCCTTCGTGCGTAGGATATGTACATTCACACCCTGGTCACCTATTTTCTTTTCCGAAGACATGGCCGTTGTTGCTTCGGCAATATACTTTTCTGCTTCCGGATATTTGTTTTGATAAATGGCTGAAGCGGCCAGATTGTTTAAATCGGCGGCAACTGCTACGTTGTCTACAGGTTTTCCTTTGCGACGAATATCGACGGCGCGTACATAATAACCGTCTGCATCGGCGTAGCGAGAATTGAGGAAATAGATGCCGGAAATACGTTCGCAAATTTCAGCAATTGATGGGTTGGCAGCTCCATGGGCTTTTTCGGTCATTTGAAGACAGCGTATGTATTGAGCTTCTGCTTCAGCCAATTTGCCTTCGGCCATTAAGGTGTCAGCTAAGCCATGGATCATTTGTAATTGTGTGTTGTCGCCAATGCCGGCAGATTGCGCTCTGGAAATAGCGTCTTTAAAGCTCTTTTCGGCACTTCTAAAATCGCCCATGCTGTATTGAGTTTGAGCGTCCTTAAAAACACCCTGCCAGGTTGGTGCAGCCAGCATTGGCTGGACAGACAGGGCTAGGGTGAAAGCTAAGCCTATTACAATTGGTGATTTCATGAGATGTCCTTGTTTGTGGAAGGTGCTTCGGGGGCATGCAATGCGCCCCTACGAAATTATGTAAATGGTTTCATTTCGATGAACAAAGTTTTTCTACCATTAAATACATACGACGAATACCATTGCTGAATTCGGCAAGCGGTATTCTTTCGTTTATGCCGTGAACGGTACCAATTTGCTTTTCGTTTATTTGAAATGGCAAAAAGCCGTATGACGTGATTCCTAAATCTCTAAACCAATGACTGTCGGTAAACCAGGGAATAATTACCGGCACGACAGGAACACCGGGAGCTTCTTTAGCCGCCACTGCCTTAATAGTTTCGATGCATTCAGTATTAAATGGAGATGGCTCTGCCTTAATCCAATCAATTTTGGTTACTTCAACTTGAGGATCATTGATGATTGATTTTATTTCCGTCACAAAGGCATCCGGGTTTACTGAAGGCAATAATCGGCAATCTAATTCCGCTGTTGCTTCAGAAGGAATTACATTTGTCTTGTAGCCGGCCTTAATTATGGTCAGTGAAAAAGTGTTTTGCAGCATGGCGGCTTTCATGCTGTCTTTCTGCAATGTCTTGAGTGTCTCTGGATTTTTCACAGCAGCATCTATATCGGCAAATGCTGTTTTGAGTTGTCCTTTTTCGGCAACGCTAATAGATTTGAAGTATTCGCGCACCTCAGGCAAAACAATTGGTCGCATTGGCGAATCAACGAGCTTTTGCAAGGCACGCGCTAATTTATTCGGTGCGGAATTGGCGATAGGCATAGAAGCGTGTCCGGCAGCGCCTTTTGCAGTTAGCTTTAGCCAGAGCAAATTCTTTTCAGCAACGTCAATTCCCCAGTAACGGGCATTGCCGTCTTCTGCTGAATCAATGTAGAAGCCTTCAGTTAAAAGATACTCCGCGTCTTTAATGAGTTCCGGATGGTGGTCGACAAACCACTTCGCACCCATGGCTCCCCCTTGTTCCTCATCGGCTGTACCGAGGAAAATTACATCACGGTCAAGTACGTGTCCCGAGCGCTTGAGCAAAAGCATTGTTTCCAATTCGGCAATGCCCATGCCTTTCATATCGAGAGAGCCGCGTCCCCAGAGTTCGTTATCGTGAATCTCTCCTGAAAAAGGGCCATGTTGCCAGTTTTCTGCCTTAGCCGGCACAACATCGATGTGGCTCAAAAGAATTATTGCTTTCTTTTTGCCGTTGCCTTTCAGTCGTGCATAAATACAACCACGCCCAGGAGCCGATTCGAATACTTGTGGTTCAAAACCATTAGCCTTCAAAATAGAAGCAAGATAGTCAGCACCGGCTTTTTCGTTGGCGGCAATTCCAGGACCATTGCTTGTGTCGATTCTTAGATAGTCGACTAAATAGCGAGTAGCCTCCGTGCCGGCCTGCTCAAAGGAAAGTTGCTTCGATACTCCTTTAGCAACAGCATTGGCAGCGACACTAAATGTGGTGCTTCCGGCAACGGCAATAACCAAAGAGCTTAGCCCTAGTTTTTTCCAATTCATGACGTTGCCTCCGCATGGCTGCTGCCAAGTGTACAAATAGATAAGTCCAAGTAGAGTATCAGCTAGCTCGATGCGAAACAAAGTTGAGTATCTTTAATTATTGTGGGAGCGCTGTCGATGCCAGTGCAGCCTAGATTTAATGCCTTGCGACAATGCCTTTCTTGTATGCTAGTTGCGTCGCAAGAGAGCCGGGAATTTCTCTTGGATGATGCCTAAAAAGGTATCTGTTGGCAAGTGCCGGATATTCCTCAATTGTTCTTGTTATATCCGCACTTGAATTCTTCCCCTTTGTATCGTCAGGTGAGGATATTTTGTCGTGAGTAAGAAATCCTGGAAGTTTCCACCTGATATATCTGTTGATGCATCCTTGATTGAGGCAGCCTTCGGCTCGGAGCTTTTAGCAAAGCTCTTGGTAAGGCGTGGACTTAAAACCGCAGAGACAGCCAAAACATTTCTTGATGCCTCCCAATACACGGCAACCAGTCCATTTGAATTGCCTAACATTGAACGGGCTTTAGAGCGCATTGAAAAAGCCATTGAAGGACAAGAAAAGATAACCGTCTATGGCGACTACGATGTCGATGGCGTCACTGCCACGTCAGTGCTTCTCACAGTCTTGAAAGATCTCGGCGCGCAAGTTGATTTCTATATCCCGCATCGTACTAATGAAGGCTATGGACTCAATTTAAAAGCGGTCAGCATTCTTGCCAGTAAAAATCGCACTAAGCTCATTATTACTTGTGACTGCGGTGTCTCTAACTTTGCTGAAATAAATTTTGCCAAATCATTAGGCGTAGATACAGTTGTTGTTGATCACCATACAATGCCTGAGCTTTTGCCGCCCGCTTCAGCGACAATTCATCCCAAGCTTCTGCGCGAAGAGCATCCGTTGTATAACCTACCTGGTGTGGGAGCAGCTTACAAATTATGCGAAGCACTGCTGATTAAAAAAGGCATGCCGGAAAAAGCTGATGAGTTGCTTGATTATGTAACGCTGGGCATGATTGCGGATCTAGTGCCATTGATTGACGAGAATCGTTATTTGGTGCAAATTGGCTTGCCTAGACTGGTAGCTTCAAAACGTCCCGGCATAAAGGCGCTTCTGTCTCAGTCAAAGGGCAGCGGCACAGACATCGTCGGCTTCGGCATTGCCCCGCGCATTAACGCAGTAGGTCGTCTGGCTGATGCCAATTTGGCTGTGGAATTGATGACGACTGCCGACGAAGCTAAAGCTGAAGAATTGGCCAAGCAACTGGAACGTGAAAATGAGCGCCGTCAGGAACTTTGCGAGAAGATCAATTACGCTGCCGATCAAATGGTCACCTCAACAGTAAATCTGGCAAACGACAGAGCAATTGTTATCTATGACGAAGGTTGGCATCATGGTGTTGTGGGCATTGTTGCTTCCCGTCTGGTGGAAAAATATAACTGCCCTGTTTTCATTGGCGAATTGCACAAAGAAGAAGGCATGGTAAAAGGATCAGCACGCAGTGTCGATGGCGTCGATCTATACGCCGTGCTGAAAGAAAACGAGCACCTGCTTCAGAAATGGGGTGGGCATAAGATGGCTGCAGGATTCGCCGTAGAAGTGGGTAAAGCCGAAGCGCTTCGCTCAGGAATTACAGAAGCATGCAATCGCATGCTCAACGGCAAAATGCGTGCAGCTACTCTCGATATTGATGCACAAGTTGCCGCCAAAGAAGTAACGATGGATTTGGCTAATCTCATAGCGAAAATCGCTCCATTTGGCATGGCCAATAAAAAGCCTGTTTTAGTAATGCGTGAACTTACATGCGTTGGCGTGCGTGCGCTGGGCAAGGAAGGCAAGCATAGCCGCTTGATGTTGCGCGACACCAGAGAGTCTTTGCCTTTTGAAGCTGTAATGTGGAATAGTCGCGGCAGAATTCCTGCTGATGGTCAGCAAATAGATGTTGCTTTCATTCCTGAGATAAACGAGTACAACGGAACCAAGAGGTTGCAACTGGTTTTAGTTGACTGGCGTGCTTTAGGCGAAGCCGATAGCGTCGACGATGATGACAATTTGACTCTTTTGCCGGTATCAACCGTAGTTGATGCTGCTAAGAAATCGCAAGTTGTGGCTTCCGCGCAACCCGTCGAAGCAAAAGCTACAGATAGCGTCAATGCTCAAGCTGATTCGGCTGTGGTGCCCTCGGTGCAGTCTGTGAAGTTGAACTTCAAGGATCTGCGTGATCATAATTCACCTACAGGATTAGTTGAGTCTGCCGCGCGCAAGCTTGGTTCAACGGTTGCCATTTTTGGTGAGTCTTGCATGAAGATCCCAGGCATTGACTTTGCCGATAGAACGGCAATTGGTTCTGCAAAGAATTTGTTTTTGTGGCAATATCCACCCAGTCTAAAAGTATTTCGCGATTTAATTGGTCCGTCTGTTCGTGACGTTTACATCGTTGGAGGCGTACCTATTGAGTCTGAAGATACCAAAGCTTTTCTCAAGAAGCTTTTGGGCTTCGTGCGCTTTGCCGTTAACCAAAAAGAAGGCAAAGTACCAGGTGAAAAGTTGGCTGTTGCCTTAGGCACAACCAAAATGTGCGTTGCCTTGGGATTGACGATGCTCAATAAAATGGGCGTCCTTGAATGGTTTGCCGAAGATGGTGTTATTTATCTGGATATCACTGGTGAGCCGGAAGAAAAACCGGAAAATATTGCCGAGTTCCGCCATTTAGCTAGTTCTCTAAAGGAAGTGTATGAATTTAGAAACTGGCTGAAGGACAGCGAATTCAAAGAGATTCAACAAGCGCTTGCGCTAAACAAAGTAGAACTACACAAAGAAAATGCGAGGAGGACCGATGACTTCGGGCACTATGATCAACCAGAACAAAGTAGATTGGCTCAAGAGCAAAATTCGTGACATTCCTGATTTCCCCAAAAAGGGAATTGTCTTCAAGGATCTGACGACACTGCTCAATGATCACGAGGCGTTCAACTTTGTCGTTGAAGCGTTGACGGAAAATGCACGTGGTTTAAAGCCGGATTACATTGCCGGAATTGAGGCCCGTGGCTTTATTTTGGCTCCAGCTGTTGCACACAAGTTGGGTATTGGTTTTATTCCAATTCGCAAACCAGGCAAACTTCCCCACACTGTTGAGAAGATTTCCTATGATTTGGAATATGGTTCCAACACACTGGAAATACATGTTGACGCTGCTGAAAAAGGCAAGCGAGTGCTCATCATTGATGACTTGCTCGCAACAGGCGGCACCGCGCATGCAGCTTGCCAGTTGGTTGAAAAAATCGGCGCAAAGGTAGCCGGCATGAGCTTCTTAGTTGAATTGGATTTCCTCAGCGGCAGAAATAACTTGCCTAAAGGTGTCGAGATTTTCTCGATAATCCACTACTAAAGGGCGCATGCAATGCGCCCCTACGAGTAGGACCCGTCGAGATTGCGAATGCTTATTTCGCCGGCATGAAGAGTTAGACGCTCGCCACTTGTAGTTTGAACAATTAAGGCGCCGCTTTCGTCTATATCGAGAGCGGTGCCTGTTTTATTTCCGGCGGCAGATATGACTTGCACCTCTTTGCCCAGCGTCACTGAGTGTTTTCGCCAAGCATCCAAAATTTGTGACTTGTTGCCGTTCGAAATATTGTTGGAGACTTCTTCCAGATTTTGAGCCAATTCGGCAATTAAGTGATTTGGATCAACGGCTGAACCTGTAATGTTTGTCAACCACTCGATGTGATTTACAAGCTCTTCAGGGATGTCCTTCTTCTGTAATTCGAGATTGATGCCAATGCCTAAAATCAAAGCCGGCGAATTGGAAGTTATAAGCTCAGCCAATATGCCACCAAGCTTTTTTTGTCCGACAACCAAATCATTAACCCATTTAAGTCCGACTTCGACTCCGGTAACGGACAAAATTGCGCGACTGGCGGCTACTCCCAGGGCTAACGTGTAGAGAGGAATGTCCTCTTTGGCGCAAGTTGGTCTAAGTACAAAACTAGCGTAAATTCCTGCATCTTGCGGCGACTGCCAGATTCTTCCATGCCGCCCGCGACCTGACGTTTGTTTGCGGGCAAGAACGATAGTGCCTGAAGGCGCATCGTCTTTCGCCAGCTGTATTGCGCGAGTATTGGTTGAGTCGATTTCCGGCCAAAGTTCATTAGCTTTGGACCGTCCGACAAAGCTTGTCGTAAGGTAAGACTCAATTTGGCTTAGATCAAGCTGGATAGTTGACAATTGCTTGTTTCCAAAATGCTTGTAGAATACAAGGCGTCGCAGAAAAGCCAAGTGAACAAAGACGAAAAAATGAAATACCTGACTTCAGCAGTTATGATAGCGCTTGTCACTGCAAGCGTCACCAGTTGTACATTTAACGATTCTCAAGAGCGTCAATGGCTGGAATGTCAGGCGCGGCTTTGTCAGTCGCTTGATGGCGGTCATGTAGAAAAAGCTGAGGGGCTTCTTGAAGAAGAGTTGAAGCGCATTGAGAATTCCTCTTCAGGTCCACATGAGCAATATCTGGAGAGTCGGTGTTTATCAGCGTTAGGCAAGCTTTACCGCTATGACGGCAAGGCGGACAAGGCGATTTATCCTCTAGCCACGCTATTGGAAATCAAGGAAACAATTGATAAGAAGCGTCATTTGAAATTGGCCCATGTTCTAATTGAAATTGCCGATTGCTATATCGATCAAAAGAAATACAAAGAAGCAATTGATTATCTTTTGCGTGCTGCGGTAATGCAGCAGAGCATGTCGCCTGACACAACTATCGCTTGTCTGCGTAAATTGGCTCGCGCGTATGAATCACTCAACAATAAGGAACAAGCGCAACTTTTCTATCAATTGGCAATTGATGCTGATGCCGGTCAGCAAAGTATTCCGGAAGACAAAAGAACAGATCTAGTGCTGTTTGACCAGGCTAATTTGATGTGGGACTACTCCTCTTTTTTGGCACGACAAAACAAGCAAGGGCAATCTGATGCGCTGGAAGCAAGAGCCGATCACATTTTCAAAATCTTGGTTGATCGTTCCGCCAAGGTTGGACCCGAGGACAAATACGTCCTTGGATTTAAACCTGATTCGGACGCGGCTAAAGTAGCCAATCTCGTCAATGTGCTGGTCGATAAAGGTAATTATGCCGATGCTGAGGCATTGCTTGATAGGTTCTATGATATAAGTGTTGATCTGGCAGGCTTTGCCGATGAAAATAGTAACGGTCAGTTCATTATGGCGTTGCATAGAGTCTGGTGCGGCAAAAACGGTTCAATCGAGCGGACTACATCCAGTGTCGTCGACGAAGATACTTTGGCCCTGGTACCAAAAACAGCGCCGGCAAAAACAAGCAATGAAGCATTGCTCGCTCAGGCACAAGACGATTTTAAGTCCGGGCGCATTGATGACGCTCAAGTAAAAGCGGCAACTTTTGTCTTGCAAAATTACAATTCACGCGAAGGCTTAAAAGTGCTGGCGGAAATTGCGAAAAGCAAGAAACGCCTGCAAGAAGAACACGAATTGAAGTTGCGCTTGAAACAGCTAGGTAATTAGCTAACCGTTTGAGTGCTCTTCAAGTCGGTGATTATTTCTTTTGGTCCGGTCAACAGTTTGTGAATCTGGCACTTGTCTGCAATTGCTTTCAAGCTGTCCAACTGTTCGCCTGTTAGATTGCCGGAAACTTCAATATTGCGGACGATTTTTGGAATTTTGACACCCGGATTATTTGGATCGTCAATCTTTTCTTCTGTCAGTTTGACGCAGACGGATTTGAGATCCCAGCCGCGGCGCTCTGCAAACATTTGCACAGTGACGGAAGTGCAGGAACCCAGTGCGCCTAAAAGCAATTCATGCGGACCAGGAGCTGTATCTTGCCCGCCGGATTCAACCGTGATGTCTGATTGGAATGTGTGTTTACCAACTTTGATTTCTTGTTGGTATTTTTGCGCTTTGCCTGTGACTACAACTTCAGCCATTTACGTTTCCTCCAGGCACGAGCGTGCCAGTTTTGGGACCGATCAAGGCAATCTTAACCGGTCTTTTGGGCAATGATAGTTTTGTCAAGAAAAGCTTAAGGACGCCCGACGCCAAGCCCATCCGCAACCCTGTTTATGTAGTTAAACCAGGAAGCTATGAGGTTGATCTGTAGGATAGCTGTGTCGTCAAAGCCAAAGCTTCTCAGCTTCTCGACATCCTCGCGCTGAATTTTGGCCGGGCTCAGGGTGATCTTTTCGACGTACTCGAGCATGGCTCGATCTTCTTTGGAGAGATCAGCAGTTTTATAGTCTTTCTTGATTGCGTTTGATAGCGACTCATCCAGAGTCACTCGACGTAGAAATTCTACGTGCGACTCTATTCAATAATGGCAGGCATTAAGTGATGAAACTGTTGCTGCAATCATCTCATGTTGTTTGCGACTAAGTGGCAAATCCGGTGACAAGAGAGTGCCGAAGGTGGCAAACGTGTGATACAGAGTATTCGGCAAGAGGCTGTGCGCCATGATAATTGCCGGGCCCGCATCTTGCTGTTCGTGAGTCATCAAACTTTCGACAGGAGTCATGTATTCCGGCGGATACATTTTCATCTGTCCTTCAATCGCTTGCCCCAGCTCAGGTGTTGCCTCAGTCATGGGAATTGTCTTAATCCAGGTCATGGTTCTGAATCCCTCGTTAAATACCGCCAAAAATTGCCTTTGGCAACGGCTCAATTCTAACTGCTTGAAAATTGCTGAGACGCTGATGGGCAGAGTGATATATATAAGGAGTCTCTCAACATATAGTTGAATTTTTCGGCTATCTTTTGAGCCTTGGTTAACTGGCGCGGAATTCCCATGGCAAAATGTCCTGAAACGCAAACAGGAGTGGAGTTTTGGCGCGGCAAAAATCTTTGAGCCGCATAAATAGATAAATAAAAGCTTTTCTTCACTTGAAGTTTAATTTCCCCCTATTACGGGCATAAAAATTATTGGAGCTAGAGACGGCCGTTACCTGAGTCGGAAGCGAAGGTAAGCCATGTAGAAGGGGCAACTTGCCCCGTCTTTCTTTGTCTTGTAACTGGCTTACGTTCTAGCTACCAAAAGTCCTCGGATTTTGGAACCGATTTCAGGTAAATCAGCTAAATGATTAGGGTAAATTGCGGCAGCATCCTAAGTCTTCTTCTGGGAATTCAATTGGTATTCCCGGTGCAGCTTTGGGCGCAGGATGTCGTGCCGAACCCCGAAGTGCAAATTGCCAATGACCAAGCTGCTGCGACAACTGCGGCCGCTGCCGCCAGTCAGGCAAGTCCGGTTATATTAAACGCAGCAGCTGCCGCTGCTGCTTCAAGCATTGTCGTCAATCCCAACCAAACTATGGTTATCGACTTTGCCAACCTGGGCGGGCACTTAAATCTTGCAGGCGACTTAACCAACAGTGGCAATATCTACGCCTACTCGACAAATCCAAACATTACCGTCGGCAATTTCAACGCTAATAACATTTTGAACAATGCCGGTGCATTAATTACATCAATCTTGCCGCAAGGCGGTATTGCCGGATTGAATTTGGACATGAGTACGCTGGTCAGTAACTTCAGTCTCAACTTCGCTGCATTAAACAGCATCGTCAACGCAGGCACAATTGCCAGCGCCGGCAATCTTTCCATGCAAGCAAGCTCCATAACCAATACAGGCATTTTGTCTGCTTTGAACAACGTCAATTTAACAGCAGCAACTTTGGCAAACACTGCACAGATAAGCGCACAGCTTGGATCAATCTCGTTAGCCACGAGCAACTTGATGAATTCCGGTTTGTTGCAAGCGATGCAGGGAAGTCTCAGTGTAAAAAACATGATGGGTACTAATCTTTCAATTAGCAATATCCTCGGTCAAATAAGAGCACATGATCAAGTCAACTTTGGAACATTAGCCTCAATCAAAAATCCTGACGGCAGTTATTTATCTAAAGCAAGCATTTCTCTTGATGGTGGAGTCGTTTCAGGAAGTTCTCTTAACTTCGTAAGTCCAGACGGACATGTAAATGTGCATGCCGGTCAATTGGATGGACCGGTAAATGTTTCTGGTGGAACGGCCATTGTCGGATCGCAAGTTGGTAATTTGTCAATTGCCTCGATGAATCTCACGGGAGATCCTGTTTACTATGCTCAAGGTGGTGATCTTGATTTGAGCGGATTATTTTCCGGAGGCTCGACATTTTCTACATCAGGTGGCGACTTTGTCGGATTAGCCACTGGCAGCATTACTGCAACGACTGCTCCGGGCAACGCTGTAATCGACGCCTCAAGTGGTTCTACCGCAGGAGGCAAAATTGTCTTGGCTGCCGGTGCAGCTTTTACAACAACAGGAGGGGCCAGTCCAATTAATTGCACGAATTGTGCAGCAAATTACAACATCACTGGCACAAGCGGCTCAGGTGGAAATGTGAACATGTCTACCGTCAGCCTTCTGACAAACAACAATCAAGTTTCAGTGACTGCCAATGGCTCCGGATCATTTGGAAACGTGACCTTGGCAGATATCACAGTTAGTGGCGCCAATTCATCGGCTGCCAGTGCCGTCATTGATGTGCGTGCTACAGGAGGCGCCGTCTCTCTAGGAGCAATCAGTTCAACCGGTGGTGCAACAGGACAAGGCGGTTCAATTGCATTGCTTGCTACCAACGGCTCGATAACGACAACTGGTATCACAGCAACAGGTGTTACAGGTGGCAATGTCAATGCTGTCTCGACAAATGGACTTAGCCTAGGCAATATCAATTTGTCAGGCACTACTGGCAAAGGTGGTTATTTAGTTGCTGCCACAGGCAATACGACGAATTCGGCGACTCTGACAGTGGGTTCAATAAACACGTCAGGCAGTGATGGTGGATTAGTTCTTCTC
>JAKFVJ010000133.1 GCA_021732245.1 Candidatus Obscuribacterales bacterium
GGCGACAGTCAGGGCAGTCGGTGGCGCCGGTACCATCATGATTGCCTCCACTCTCTCTAATTTTTCTATTGAACAGATTATGCAGGCGGCATCCGGTCCAGTTTGGTTTCAACTCTATATCTACAAAGATCGTTCAGTGACAAAGTCTCTAGTTGAACGAGCTGAAAAAGCCGGTTGTGCCGCGCTTGTTGTCACAGTTGATTTGCCAGTTTCCGGCAGGCGCGAACGAGATGTGCGCAATAGATTTGCCTTGCCCAAGGGTTTGCAAATGGGCAATTTCGGTATAAGTGAATTAGCTTCCATGCCCAAACCCGCTGATCAATCGGGGCTCACAACTTATGCCTCAGCTTTGTTTGATCCCAGTGTTAGTTGGAAAGACATTGAGTGGCTAAAATCAATTACCAAATTGCCTATCTTGCTTAAGGGAATTGTCAGAGGTGATGATGCTAAGGCCGCAGTAGAAAGTGGTGTTTCAGGCATAGTTGTCTCCAACCACGGCGGTCGCCAGCTCGACACTGCTCCTGCAACAATAGAAGTTTTGCAAGAAGTTGCTGAAGCTGTCGATGGTCGCGCTGAACTTTTGGTGGATGGCGGTATCAGACGAGGCACAGATGTAGTTAAAGCACTTGCCTTAGGCGCAAAAGCAGTTTTGGTAGGCCGTCCTATACTTTGGGGGTTGGTTAATGGCGGTGGTGACGGTGTGGCGCAAGTGCTGGATATTTTGCGCGCAGAAATTGATCAGGCAATGGCCTTATGCGGCTGTGTCTCGGTCAATGAAATTAGTCTTGATCTTATTGGTGAAAGAGTTGCTGTTAAGGAGGTTTCCCTTGGAAAATAAAGCAGTTATTGCCGCTTTGTTGTTGATTGCATTTTTGCTTCCCCAGGCATCATTTGCTAAGCCGAAAGTTT
This sequence comes from Candidatus Obscuribacterales bacterium, assembly GCA_021732245.1. GTDB lineage: Bacteria > Cyanobacteriota > Vampirovibrionia > Obscuribacterales > Obscuribacteraceae > SBAT01. Next base: position 910 of record JAKFVJ010000133.1, read on the forward strand.
TAGGAGTGGCTGGTGTTGCATATGGTGTCACTGTCGGAGTCCCCATTAAAATTGCGCGTGATATTTTCTCAGAAACAAAACGCATGACAGGCACGCTTGAATCTGATTTCGAGGTTTTTCAAGATCCTATTATTTCGCAAACGCGAATCCTGATTTATTTCATGACTGTGCCTTATGGGCTCGTAAGTGGCAGTATCCTTGGAACAGTCCATGGCGTGGGCAATGCTTTTAAATATGGCTACGAGGAACCTTTTTCCAAGGCTTCCGTCAGTCTTGAGGAGAAAGAGGTTGCTATGAAGACGCTGCCTTGATTAAATCCAAAAATGTTTCAATGTCAAGCGAAGCTTGCTAAAAGTTTCGGGAATGTATTAAGTGTGAGGACCGATTTACCATCTATGACCAACTCCAAGACCAACTCCAACTCCACCGAAAATAGAAGGAAGAACCTAATGAGAATGCTTTCGAGCCTATTTAAAAATCTATGGAACGCCGTAGTACCAGACAATGGTGGCTCCGCCTGGGATTCGTACCGAGCCTCAAGAAGTTAAATAAGTAAGCAACTCATAAACTCCTTATTAGGGAGCCTCAAATGCGAGGCTCCCTTTCTATTTGGTAGCTATAATTAGCCAGGAGCCTTTCTTGCGGGGTTTACACCGCTTTTACAAAGGATAGTGGCTGTGGTTCATATTTTTTCGTGGCTGTATTTTGCTTACTTCTTCATTGCTGGAGCATTCTTCTATTACCTAGAAGTGCTTGTCCGTGCCTTTACTTTCCCATTTGATAAGAACCGCAAGTACATCCACTACATCTCTTGTTTGTGGGCTTACCACTACATTTACATCAATCCGTTCTGGCGCTGCCACTGGGAAGGCAGAGAGCACCTGAAAGGACTGAAGACCTGTATCTATGTCGGCAATCATCAATCGACAGCTGATATTCCAGTCGTTTACGGTTTGTTCAAGCCATTTAAGTGGATATCTAAAAGTGAAGTTCTCAAGATTCCATTTTTCGGCTGGAACATGGGCTTAAACGAATATGTCTGCGTACAGCGTGGCGATAAGAAGAGCATTCGCGAAACAATGGAAGCTTCGCGCATGTGGCTTGCCCGCGGCGTGTCCATGTTTATATTCCCGGAAGGCACACGCTCGGAAGATGGCGAACTTTTGCCGTTTAGAGATGGCGCTTTTAAGCTTGCCTGCGAATACAATATCCCTATCCTGCCGATGGTTATAGATGGCGCCAAAGACATCATCTCGAAGCGCAGCAAGGTAGTTAACTTTAACGTTGACATCTACGTGAAAATAATGCCGCCCGTTTATCCGGCAGATTTTCAAAACCAGCCGGGAGCCCTTCGTGATCACGTTCGAGAGCTGATGAAGACTAACTTGGCGGAAATCAGAGTGCGTAGGAACAAAGAGTCCAAGGACCTTGTCAAAGCGTAGTCGGGAACATTTGTATTTCGCTAATGTCTTGTCTTTAAAGATGCTCTTTTAAAGAAAGGTCATGGTTGAGTGTGAAAAAAGCGATATTCGGTTTGTTTCTCGCCGGGCTTTTTCAGTTTACTGTTGCTGCCTCTGCGTTGGACTCCTCGTACACGCCTATTCAAGGCAATGTAAAAACATTTGTTGATTTAAAACAACCAATTAGAGCTTCGGCAAGCGTGATAGATGTTGGTACTACTTATGTAAGACCACAATCGAGACGGACGCCACCAGAAGTATTTCATGCTTGGATCTCGCGTACTCATCCACAATTTTTTGCTTCCGCCGGCACATTTGCACCAACAAGTGTCATTGAGGTGAAAGGTGAATGGGACAATGCAGCGCGCACGCTTAGATCATTGAATATCAATCACACAAGTATTCGCCGCGGCAAATTGAAAGAATTGAGTTTGTCCGGTGTGCGTGTGCTGGTAATAAATTGCGCAGGAGAAGTGCCGCGTGAGTCGTATCAGAAAATTCGTGACTTTGTAATGAGTGGCGGTTATTTACTAACGACAGACTGGGCGTTGGATGGTTGTTTGCAGAAAGTTTTTCCAGGTTATGCCCACTGGAATCGCGGGCGCTCTCGCACGCCTGTAGTGGATGCTCGCTTAATTGATAGACAAACATCTCTTGCGGCAAACGCAGTGACAATAGCTGGTTGGAAGCTTGATGACGCTGCACACACCATTCGCATTACTAATCCCTCTGCGGTTAAGGTAATAGCCGTGAGCAATGAGCTGGCTCAAGAAGATCCGGACAAAAACGGCATATTAGCTTTCACCTTTCCGTTTGGTCGCGGCAAGGTGATGCATATGATTGGACACTTCGATAACAACGCCGCCTTCGATAATTTACCTGATCCGGCGCCGCAAATAGGCATAGCGCTGAGGCAGGCTCTGGCAGCCAACTTCATTGTCGAAGGGCTGACGCGCTAGAGGTTATCAAGGGTTTCTCTCTGGGGCCGTCCGGGAAGGAAATGCTCAGAGGAGACCACATCCATGGGTCAGATAAAACTGGCATTCCTGTCGCGTTTTCACAAGAAGCCGGTTGATTTCTACGATTTGCTTACACAGCATGCCGCCAAGACACTTGAGGGCATGCAAGAGCTGGAAGCGTGGATTGAAACCGGTGATGAAGAGCATCGAGAGAAAGTGCCGCAGATTGAACGACAGGCTGACGCGCTGAAACTGGATCTGCAAATTAAACTTGGACAAACATTTATAACTCCATTTGACCGCGAAGATATTTTTGAGTTGTCTATAAAAATCGATGAAGTGATAAACGGAGCCAAATCCATTGTTCGCGAAATGGAAGCTATGGATGTGCATCCGAAAAATGAGTTGCTTGAGCAATTCTCCATTATCTTGTTGGAAGGAACGCGCTGTATACACAATGCCTTTGCTTCCCTGAAATCAAATCCAAAAGAAGCAGGCAATCAGGCCTTTCTTGCTCGCAAATCGGAAAACCGATTTACCAAAGCCTACCGCCAAGCTACGCACGAATTATTTGCTGTTGATGATTTGAAATCAATACTAAAAACTTACGAAGTCTATCGAAATATGCTGCAAACAGCAGAGAGGATAGACAGACTTGGAGAAAAACTCATTCATGTGATCGTGAAGAATGGTTAGGTAGGTCTTAATGTCTATAACCTTTCTTGTTCTACTTGTTGTTGTTCTTGCTCTTGTTTATACATTTACAAATGGCTTTCAAGACGGCAGTTCTGTGACTGCTGCGCCTATTGCATGCGGAGCCATGACTGAATTGCAAGCAATGCTTCTTGTAGCTACATTTGAATTTCTTGGCGCGCTGCTTGGTGGATCATCTGTAGTTGGCGCGGTGCACGACTTGACTAGTTGGCCCAAACGTCCGGATTTCATTCCGGTTTTAATAACAGCATTGTGCGCAGCGGTTTTATGGAATTACACAACGCGTATTTTGCGCGTGCCGTCTAGTTCTACGCATGCCCTAGTTGGTGGGCTGATAGGCTCTATGATCGCTGCTGCTCATGGACTTAAATACGTAAACATCGGACACATAAATGACATAATCCACTCGACTGGTGTCGCTAGGGTTTTACTAAGTCTATTCATATCTCCGCTAATAGGAATTGCTGCCGGCTACTTGCTATTGCGTGTTGCTGCCTTGTTGCTTGTCAGCGCAACGCCTGTTATGAATAAAGTCCTTCGTCTTTTGCAATGGATTACCGTACCAATACTAGCTTTTGCGCACGGTGCCAATGACACACAAAAAGCGATGGCTGTAATTGTCTTGTCCTTGCAGTCGTGTGGTATCAGCCATAGCGGCCTGGTGCCTCTGTGGGCGCGAATAATCACAGGCATTGCTATGGCTTTTGGCGTCATTATGCTTGCTCCTGGAATTGTTAAAAGAGTCGGCTACGACATTTTTAAGTTGCGTCCCTTGCACGGCTTTGTCGTGGAGGTTGCCTCCGAGGCGGTGATACTGACGGCGTCGCTTATTGGAGGCCCTGTTGCTACATCTCAGGTTATTTCCTCAGCTGTAGTGGGAGTCGGCAGTTCGCAGCGCATCAAGGCTGTGCGTTGGCTCGTGTTTAAAGATATCTTTGCCGCCTGGTTTTTGACCATTCCCTGTGCGGGTCTATTTGCCTATCTTCTCTACGTCCTCGTCTTTCATAACCTAACTGTCAAGCTGCATTAACTGAATCAAAGGCTTGGAAACAGCTTCAAAGCGATAATAGCTGCATAAACATATTGGTTGTCAGGTGGAGTTAATAGTGAACAGCAGCAACAGATTTTTGGCAGTTCTTTTTTGTGCCTCAACTTTGTCCATAAGCGCAAATGCGCAGGAGCAATTTTCGCAGGCTCAATCAAATCTCTCAGCAGATTACAGCTCAACAAACGTATCGACACCCGTGTCAACAAATGTTCCTACTCGCGTTGTTAATGAGCAAGTACTGACGGCCGTGCAGCCTGGTATTCCGCCTGTAATTTCCGAATCCGAACAAGGACTGACAGACATTCGTGACACCATCGGCAAAATTAAGCATGTGCTTTCGCAAATTACTCACGAAGTTCAGCGCATTCAAGTTTATGACATGCCAACGCCTGTAGATATGGATGAAACATTTATGGATCCAACTCTGCAGTCCGACTATTTTTATCCTATGCAGCCTGTATCAATGGAAGGAATGCGCACTGGTCAACCATTGCCTGCACGTAAGAAATGGATGGATTATTATTCCAATCAACTAGCACAGTTGATGCCGCTTCTCAAAAATGATGCAGCAGCGTTGGTATTGCCGGAACAAGGTGGCACACCTATTTCCGCTCAGATGGATGTGATGAAAGACAGCTGCAAACAAATCCAAACTGACTACGGACAGTTGCTGACAGCAATGGCCGGACCTAATTACGACAATCAATACATTGCCAGATTGGCAGGTGCCTTGCGCGATGATCTTTGCGGTGTTGATTCCGTACGTAAGCACATGCTGCGTATTGTGCAAAACGATCGTAAGCAGAGTGCTAAAACGTTTTAGATTCGAATACTATAGGTTTTTGGAAGAGATGAGGAAGACAGTCATTCTCTCGTGAAAATGTTATATTCGTAATAGAGACGGATGTAACAGATGCAACACTTTAGGTCAAAGATTACCAAGAACGGCACATTATTGATCCCTGCGGCTTTGAGAAAAGAACTGAATCTTCAGCCTGGTGATGAAGTACTTCTTCGCGTTCGAGATAAAGAACTCCACATCGTGACCCAAAAGTTGGCTTTAGCGCAAAGTCGGAAATTGGTCAGAAAATACATTCAAGACAATGTATGTTTGTCGGGTAAGTTAATTCACGATAGAAAAAGCCGGGTCAATTAGACCCGGCTTTTCTTAACGTATGAAGCTTAGCGGAAGCGAGAACTGTTATTGCTTCTTACCAATACCGACAGCTTCACCGGCTTTCTTTGCGCCTTTGCCCATAGCATCGACGGTGTTTTTGGTGCCTTTGCCCACAGCTTCAGCGCCTTTCTTGGTGCCATCGACTGTTGCTTGGGCTGCTTTGCCTGTAGCATCAGCTGTACCTTTGACGGCTTTACCAGTGGCGTCAGTTGCGCCTTTCATTACCTTACCGGTGCCGTCAACGGTCGCTTTGCCGGCCTTGCCAGTGGCGTCAGCAGCGCCTTTGACCATTTTGCCGGTGCCATCAGCAGCAGCTTTGCCAGCCTTACCGGTGGCGTCAGCAGCGCCTTTTATCATTTTGCCTGTGCCATCAACAGCAGCTTTGCCGCCCTTGACCATGGCGTCTCCGGCTTTTTCGGTGCCGGTCTTAATGTCCGATCCCAACTTCTTGGCGCCATCGACAACCTTGTTGTCAGCTAGAGCTGGACCCATACCGAGGACGGTCGCCGTAAGAACTGCTAGTAAATGTTTGGTCTGCATAATTATCTCCCTTGTTCACATTATGAAATTGGAATCCGAAACGATATCAAGAAGTTGGGCTCTGCATGCTAACATGCTTAAGTTTGGTTTTGCCGGGGCAAATCGCCAGGAGCTCAAAATGTCCTCTTCAATATACCTCGATAACAGCGCGACAACAAAGGTTAGACCGGAAGTTGTTGAAGCAATGTTGCCTTTTTTGTCCGAAAGTTTCGGCAATGCCTCTTCTTTGCATTCACAGGGACGCCTGGCCAAAGAGGGTATCGAAAAAGCGCGCCAAAGCGTAGCCCGACTATTGCATTGCTTACCTGAAGAAATTTACTTCTCACCTTGTGGCACTTACAGCAATAATGTGGCACTTATCGGCAGAGCAAGATTTGCAGAAGCCAATGACCAAGGCCGTCAATTGATAACAACAGCTATTGAGCATCCAAGTGTGATTGGCCCCGCCAAACATCTTGAATCTCAAGGTTGGAAAGTAACATACTTACCTGTTGATGCACAGGGTTTTATCGACCTTGCAGAATTCAAAAAGGCTGTCAGCAAAGAAACAAGCATTATCTCTATTATGTGGGCCAATAACGAGATAGGCACCATAGAACCAATTGAAGAAATAGCTGCTTTTGCACAAGAAAAAGGCATTTATTTCCATACTGATGCCGTACAGACTGCCGGCAAACTTGAAATGAACATGGGCAATGTACCTATATCAACATTGTCACTATCCGGACACAAATTCTACGCGCCAAAAGGTATTGGTATTTTGTATGTGCGCTCAGGCGTAAATTTGATGCCTGTTGTTTTTGGTGCCGGACAAGAAAAAGGACTATTTCCAGGCACGCAGAATTTAGCTAGCATTGTCGGCATTGGTGTGGCAGCTGAGTTGGCACACAAGGAGCTAAAAGAGTCCTACAAGCAATTGCGCAAAGCACAAAAGACATTGACGGATAGTTTGCTGGCTATCGATGGTGTTCGTTTGACAGGACCAACCGATGCAGAAAAACGCGTGCCCGGACATGTAAGCGTTGGCGTGCAAGGTGCCGAAGGCGAAGCAATTATTTTGCGTTCGGATTTGCAAGGAATTTGTCTCTCGTCAGGATCTGCTTGCCACTCCGGTGTCATCGAGCCATCTTCGGTATTGAAAGCTATTGGATTGCCCAGGGAATACGCTTTAGGCTCTGCAAGAATTTCAGCCGGCCGATACAATAGCGAAGACGATATCAATCGCGCAGCCGATATCTTGTCCAATGTATTTAAGTCACTGCGAAAGCAACCGGCAGCACAATCTAAGACTTAGTTAGAAGATAAAGACCTAGAGCAAGAATTGCTGCAGAGACAACGCGCTTAAATAGCTTCTCGTTAAGTCTTTTCAAAATGACAGTGCCGACAAAAGTTCCTAAGGTAACAGCGGCACAAAGTATTAGCACGAGAAGCCAATAATCGGTTATTTCCTTGTATTCCGCAATTAAATACACGGGCAGTCTTGCCAAATCAACAGCCACTCCAATTGCTGTGGCTGTGGCCACGAAAGCACGTGGGCTTAAGTCAAAACCAAACAAAGCCGCAGATCTAATTCCGCCTTGATTGCCGACAACTCCTCCTAGAAATCCGGATAAGCCACCGGCTAAAAAGGAAGACCAGCCTTTTAAGTAGAGCAAGTTAAGCCAATTTGTTAATCCCATCAACCCGGCAAATATCAAAATGCAGGCAAAAACAAATGTAATTGTCGTTGTATGCAAGTAGTTATGTAGCAGCGCGCCAGCTAGACCACCTAGAGCACTTGTAATACCAAAGGATAGAAGGACTTTTTTGTCGATGTCTTTTCTGAGCATGAAGCAACGAAGAGCAGTGGCGACAAAATGTGGGATAGCCACTATAGCGACTGCCAGTTTCGTTCCTGTTTCCACAGAAACAACAGGCGTTAAAAGACTACCAATGCCGAAGCCGCTAACAGAAGCAATTGCTCCAGCGATAAGGGCAACTAGTGACGAACTAATTGTTATTGGGAGAATTTCCACTTAATCGACTTTGCAAGTGAGACTTTAACCAGGAGTCAACGGTGTCCATAAGAAGCTTATCCGGATGTGGATTTTCAAACATCAAATGTTCGGCTGTGCCTATAATCAAAATTGTTTTGTCTGGAGATTTTACGGCATCGAAAAGATCGAAAGTTCCCTGTGGCTTAACAAGTCTGTCTTTCAGTCCTTGCAACATTAGTACCGGCAATTCTGTTATTTTCTCAGCTTGCGGTTTCGTGCGACGCATAAAGACAGCAAACTCCAATAATTCAACAGGTGTCATAGCCAATCTTGAATTTGGATCTTCCTCCCACATTTTCCTTGTTTCTTCATTTGATGTGGCCATCTCAGTTACATAACCAACGTCAAAAGGCTCTTTGGGATCTTTGAGAAAATGCAGAGTGGCTTGCATCGTCATCTTCTTTTGTTGAAAGCGTTCTGCTGATGGCACAGACGAGATTACGCCATCGATTTTCTTGCCCAGATTGCTGCCGGCTCGAATGGCGATAGCACCTCCCATTGATTCTCCCAAGACATATACAGGAATATTATTGTTGCGGTTTTTAATTACTTGCACGGCATTGGCTATATCGACAATGGTTTGGTCATAGTCCAATTCCTCGACACCTTTGGTTTGTGCCCATGAACCAAAGCCTCGTACATCTAAGGCAAACACCTGGTAGCCACGACGATTGAGTTCCTTCGCTGTGGCTTGGAATGCTCGGTTTTCTAAACCTAATCCGTGAATGCACAAGATAGCCGCCAATGGTTTGGCGACTTGAGTTTTCCAGGCAATTACGGGCAATGATTTTACTTTGAAATCAATAGCTGCCCAGGCAAGTTCAGCGGGGCTACTTGGACCATAAGCATTTATGTATTGCTGCCTATATTGACGAACCAGGCTGTCAAAATCCTGCATGGTGCCTTCCACTTCGGCGCTGGCTCTCGATTCGACCATGCTGGTTAGAATGGGACTCAGTTGTTTTTTAACAACTTCAAGTTTTTCTTGCTGATTTGTCAGTCTGTAAAAATCAGCAAGCTGTGCTAAAGCCCACCAGTACCTTACCACTGCTGCCAGGTCTCGCGACTTTGCTCCCTGCCCGGTCAAGGCAATAAGCTGTTTTAAGTGCGCTTCTGCTTCGTCATTTAATTTAAGCTCTGATTCGCAAGCTGAAATTGATTCCAAAAGTTCAGCTATGACAATTGGTGGCACACCGGAATTTAGAGTTGCCTGCACGTAGGCTTTGTTGTATTCAACAAGGGCTCTCTTGGGTTCGTGAGCATGATATTCGCAGTCCGCCAGGCGCTTATTTAAAAGCAAGATGGATTTGGCATCATTTCCCTTGTAGAGCTTAATCGCTTCGTTTAAATATTTGATTGCTTGCTCTTCGTTGTTGACGCGCAAGTCAAAGACGGCTAAGAAGTAGGGAATGTCCCACTGCAATGTCCCTGATTTCGTTTGAGCATTGTAGGTTTTTAGAAGAATATCTTTTGCTTCCTTTTCTTTGCCGGCAATTAGCAAAGTTAAGGCTTGACCATCAGCTGTTGATTCACTTTGTGCAGTTTGTGCTTTTGCTGCTGAAAATCCGCATAGCAAACTAACTGACAGGGTCAGCGAAAGGATACCTTTGATTGTTCTTGCCATTTTTAGCCTCTGATTTACTGTTGATACTTAACGGAACAGCCGTAAGCCTTGGTTGATGCCGTGCTTACTTTGCGTCCAGCCATTGCCTCATCTAAGGCCGCTTTGACGTAATTCTTCGCCCCGCTAATGTCTTCTTGGTCGACGGATGCTTTGTCATCAATGGCGCCTTTATAAACAAGAATGCCTTTGTTGTCGATGACATACATGTGCGGTGTTGCTTTGGCTCCGTACATTTTGCCGACCTTGCCGTCCCTATCAATTAAGTAACTTGTCGGGTGAGCATTTTTATCTTTAATAGCTTTGTTAATGTCTGACGCCGACATATTACCCTGGCGTCCTTCAGCTGATGAGCAAATGGAAAGCCAAATTACGCCCTTCTTTGTATAAGCGCCTTGTAGCTTTTGCATGTTGCTGCTCTCGTAGTGCTTTTTCACAAAAGGGCAACCGAAGTTAACCCATTCCAAAACAACAAATTTGCCGGCATAATCGGACAACGATTCGTTTTTACCCTGAGTATTTGGCAAAGTGAAATCCGGAGCCTTCTTGCCGCATTCAGCCTCTGCTGCGCTTGTTGTAGATGACTCAGCTACTATGCGTGTTTCCTTGGCACCTGATGGCAGTGTCAACTGCAAGCTTAGTGCAGTAATTGCAAGTACTGCCAAGCCCATTTTTGCTACGCGCATTTTCTTTCTCCTAAGAAACTAGCTCTTGATACCACGTATGGAATTGAGGACAAAATCAAATAGTCCTTTTACTTTGTGTGGCACATCGCCATGTAGAAGGGCAGCTCCGGCTTTAGCTATTTCAATTCTTGCTTTGCCGTATGGGTACCACCATAAGCGAGTGGCGCCGCCGGCAGCATCTATTGTGATGTGCTTGATATTTACAAGGTCAAGTAATCCAAAGTAAGAATGTGTGCGACCAAAACCGCTCTTTTTAAGTCCGCCCCAAGGTAATTGCGGGCAGGCAAATGAGAATAGCCCGTCATTTATAAAAACAGTACCAACTTCCAAGTCGCGAGCAATGTCTTCTGCGTTGGTCAAGTTCTTCGTCCAGATGGATGCGGATAATCCATATTCGCTGTCGTTAGCTAATTCAATTGCTTCATCTTCCGAATTAA